>CACXZL010000105.1 GCA_902772085.1 uncultured Coriobacteriaceae bacterium
TTAATGTTCTGAATGGACGCATACATTGCGATGGTCTCTACCTTCGGAAGCTTCCGGTGAATGGCGTCGGCAATCTGCATCAAACGATCAGCAGAAAGAACGAAAGCGTCTCCATGCTCAAGAAATACCCGCTCGACATCAGGGCAATAACGCGTAGCCTCATCAATGTCTGCCTCTACCTGTTCCATCGGGCAAACCGTGAATTTGACGTCAGGATACATGTAACAGAAGGTGCATTTGTTATGACTGCATCCAAGCGTCACTTGCAGAAGTAGCGAGTTTGCTTCATATGGCGGCCTGTACACAACGCCTGTCATGCTCATTTATCATCGCCTCCGTTCATCTGAGAGATGTATTCATTTCCCCATTTCTCCATAGCTGCAATAACCGGATGAAATTTCTTCCCGATTTCAGTAAGAGAATACTCAACTCGCGGAGGGATAGCTTCATACTGTACCCTTTGAACAAGGCCATACTCTTCCAAGGACTTCAACTGAACAGACAGAGTCGCATGAGTCATCTTTGGCATTTTGCGAAGAAGCTCATTGAAGCGAATCGGCCCTTCTTCCAGATAGAATAATATCAACACAGCCCATTTCCCGGAAATGAGGGTCTGAGCAGTCGCATATGGGCACTTGCCAAAGCGCTCGTCCGCCATACGCTCGGGACTGTAGCGTCGCCCCAGCACCTCGCTCATGCTCACGAAGTCGTTTGCCTCGTCCAGCTCGGCGCGTATCTTGAAACGCCGGTACTGGCCTTTGTCGGGCCTACCGTCAGTGAAGACAATCATAGAGGCCACCGTGAAGCGCCCGTGCAGGGTGGAGATGTCGAAGCACTCTATGCGCAGTGGCGGCGCATCGAGCGCCAGGGCGCTCTCCAGCTGCAGAAGCGCCTGGTTTGTGCGATCGTCGGCGTAACCCGTGCGCACCATGTAGCGATTGAGCGCAAAGTGGGCGTTTTGCGTCGCCTTCTCGAGCAGATGGTGCTTGTTTCCGCGCAGGGGACGGTGTATGCGACAGGTGTGGCTGCGCTTCATGGAAAGCCACTCCTCAAGCAGATCGGCGTCTTCGAGCTCCACGTCCACGTCCACTTCGGGCGGGATGTCGGCCGTCTCGTCGTAGTAGCGTTTGAGGAACCCTTCCACCAGCTCCTCGGCACCCACGTCGTTGCCTTTGTTTAAGATGAACTCGGTACTGCGCACCGTCAGACCCTCGCGCACCGCAAACACGCAGGCGGCCGAGATGGTCTCCTCGCGATAGACGCCTATGAGGTCGAGATTCACACTCGAGGCAAACACTACCTGCTGGTGGTCCTCCAAGCCATTGATGACTTCTAGGCGGCGCTTGAGCCTTCCCGCACGCTCGAACTCAAGGTCGGCCGCCGCCTCCTGCATCTGAACGGTGAGCTCGTCCACCACGTCACGACGTTTGCCGTTCAGGAACTGCTCCACTTGGCGCACGTTGCGTGCGTAGTCCACCGTATTGATGGCGCCCACGCATACGCCCGGGCCCAGCCCCACGTGGCTGAAGAAACAAGGGCGTCCGCGTTGTGCGAGTACGAGATTTGCCACCGAGAGGTCGTCGGGATGGGAGTCGAGATAGCGCTTGGCCTTCTTCCACTCCGCGCACGTGGCCGTGCAGATGGGGATGACCTTGCGTAGGGTGTCGATTGTCTCACGGGCGGCACGGGCGTCGGTGTAGGGACCGAAATAGCGCGTGCCCTTGCGATGGCGTTCGCGCGTATACTTAATGGCAGGATAGGCGTCACTCTCTGTGATGGCGATGAAGGGATAGCTCTTGTCGTCCTTGTAGTCCACGTTGAAGTACGGATGATACTGGGCGATGAGGTTGCGTTCGAGTACGAGGGCTTCGTGCTCGTTGTCTACCACCACGTAGTCGAAGCTTCGGACCACCTGCATCATGAGAGGAATCTTTGCGCGGTCGTCGGTAAGCTGGACGTATTGCCTCATGCGAGCGCGCAGGTTCTTTGCCTTCCCAACGTAGATGACCTCGTCCTTGGCATCCTTCCAGAGGTAGCAGCCGGGGCGAGTGGGGACCTGCGATACCTGCTCTGCTATGCTTGCAAGCCCCTCGTCCTCGGGACGCGGGGCTTGGGCGTACAAATCTGGCGAGTAACCGGAATCACGTGTAGTCATGGCAGGTATTGTAGCAAAACTTGGATGGCCATTTGGCCATTGGGGTCTCGCCCCAACGGCATTACATGTACTGCTTGAACTTGGAGTACTGATGGCGATAGGCCACCTCCGCCCAGACCTTATGCGCGGCGGTATCCGGCGCGTAGTCGTGGGGGTTGTGGGCGGAACGCGTCTTGAACATGCGCAGCGCCTGATCGCGCAGGAGCTCGTCCGTCACAAACGAGCGCACGACCTTAGGCGGTACCACGGTGTACAGGAACGGATCGTATGCCTCCCGGTAGGCAACCTCCTTGCGGAGCACCCAGTCCTCCACGATGGGACGCACGAAGTTCACACCGCCCAGCGACACATAGAACGTGTTTTTGCCGGGACGCGTGTTTACTTCAAAGAAGCGATAGGAACCGTCGCGCAAGTCGAACTTGATATCGAAGTTTGCATAGCCGTGATAGCGCGTATGCCGCAAAAACACCGCAGCATCCGCCACAATGCGATCGACCTTCTCCCCCAGTATGCACACGGGATTGCCCAACGCCAAAGGCGAGTGGTCTTGCAGCACCACGCGACCGCCACTCACCACGCGCAAGTCACCGTTTGCATCCGAGAAGGTCGTCAGCGAGCGAATGGCGTCATCTCCGCCGGGAACGAAGTCCTGCAGGATGAACTTATGCGCATACCCAGAAGACCTTACAGCCGAGAGGACCTGCTTCAGACGCTCGGGCGTTTGAATCTCGTAGATTTTCTCCTTGCCCTCAAAGCTCAAGAGATCGTATGCCGCAGAGTTTGACGGCTTGGCGATAAGCGGATACGGAAACTCCTGCACATTCACGTCGCCAACGCCGTCCGCACAGTCCACATACCACGTCTTGGGGTATGGAATGCCCAGCTCCTCGCAAATTTGATAGAACCGCTCTTTCTGCGTGATGTCGTCGAGCAGCGCGAAGTCGATGTAGGGCACGACATACCACTGCGAGAATTCTTCTTTGTGAGCGGAGATGACGCGGGTGTTCCAGTCGGCGGAACCATGCAGTATGCCAACCTTGCCCGCCGCCTCGAGCTCGGCTCCAAGAGCAGAGACCGCCGCCACGAAGCCCTCCTCGTCATTGAGTTCAGGTACGACGCGATAGTCGCAGAACTTACTCGAAGAGGTGACCTTCACGTCTATGGCAGAGAGCACGATGGGGCGAATCCCGTATGCCTCGTGATAGCAGCGCACGTATGAGTAGCCCAAGATGTCGGCACCACACACCACGGGCTGCAGTCTTGCCGCCAGGTCATTCTCCCCTTGAATGAGCGATAGGTTCTTTGGCTTCGTTGCCATGAGACTCTCCTCACAAACGTTATTCTTCGCAACCATCCGCGCGGCCAACCCACTCGCGCGAGACGCTGCCGCGCCTACATTCGGTTGCCTTTATTCTCTCAAGGCGTCGCGTACGGCCTGCACGATAGCAGGTATCCGGTCTGGATCCACATCAGTAGGAAGTGACGCAGCTCCTGCCGCAAGTCGTTCGGAGACAGGCCAGTTGGCCGTTCCCTCCGCCAACCCATACGGCACTGGATCGAGCACGCCCGGCACGAGCAGCGGACGCGGCCAATCCGGCATATAGTGCCCCATGGCCTCGACGGCACGAGCTAGTGCCTTGGCATGCCGCTCGTCTTGGGCAAACACCGGGAACCGCAAAAGCGGCTGATCGGCGGCCCCAAAAGCAGCTTTCGGCACAAACAAACCCTCAGGAGCATCTACCTCAAGCGCTGATGCATAGGTTTGGGTACACGCCCGGCGGTTTTGTTCGTTTGCGCCGAGCCCCTTGAGAGCCGCAAGCGCCTGGTTGCACACCCACTCGCTCGGCAAGCTCGGCTCGTGGTTTGAGGTACCGCGACGTTCTTCTTCGGAGACGGCAGGTTCGAAGGTGCCCCTACGTTCCCACTTTGCACGAAGTGCCCGTGACGCGCCTTGCGGAAGTCGGGTCAGAATGCGAACCTGGTTGAGATAAGAACGTGTCGCCCGCTCCATGCGCTTGGGCATCGCGGGAAGCTCGGCAAACGCCATTCGCAACGACTGGGCAAGGCTTTGGTCGGCCATGGCAGGATTCAGCCATACCGCGCCGCCAAAGTACGTCCCGGGCAGCATCTTTTCCACCCCGAACGAGTGCACGGACACATCTGCCAGCGGTTTCCCGGCTGCTCCACGTGCCATACGCCCCACGCAATGGGCGCTGTCTTCTACCAGCAAGGCACCTGACGCATGGGCCGCGCGCTGCAACGCCTGGGATGACGCTTGGTCCACGACGCCAAAGGTATGCTGCAAGACAACGGCACAAGTGTGCTCGCCCACCTCAAGCAACAAGGGATCGATCGAAAGCGTCTGCTCATCCACGTCCACATAACGCGGCGTGAGGTTGGCGGCAAGAATGGGGTCTATGGCAGTGACGCAGGTAAAAAGCTGCGTGGCGACTTCCGTTCGGGCAGCAGCCTTCCGCGCTGTGGCGAATACCACTTGGATGCCCTGGCGCGCCTTGGCAGTGAGAAACCAGTCCTTCGCCTCGGTATGGGTAAGCTCCGCCATGCGTTCGCGCAGAAGCCTTCCCGCCTCTCCCGATGTATTCGCCATGCTCCGCATCCTTTATTTCCGTCGTCCAGATATGCCGCTCTATGAGTTTACCAAAGGGGAAGTTCATTTGGTAAACGTGAGCGCATCTCCTTTATGCTTGGCTCATGAACTGCGTTTGGGCAGGAAACGTCCCAAGATGCTTGAGAACGTCGCCGCCTCCGGCATGCGTAGTGCCACGGCGATACCAAAGGTCACGAGCACGGCAGGAATGCCAGCTGCCACCGTATAGGCAAGCGCCTGCAAGATCGAGCTGCCTAGAGGGCCAAAGTTCGACTGCAGTGCCATGAGCAGGCCGTATCCCACGCCCGCGCCCAAGGCTCCCAGTACCGTAGCCTTGAGCGCCGAGAAAAGCACGCTCTTGAGTCCCATGTTTCCCAGCTGCCTGCGCAGCGACACAAACGTCACCACGTCCACCAGCGTAAAGAAGAACACCGAGGAGAGCGGCACCATCATGAGTCCATACATCGGCGTAAGTACGAGGCAGAACGCCACCTGCACAACGCTCCCCAGCGCGATGGACACCATATAGAGCTTCATCCGCCGCAACGAAGAGCATACCTTCTGCTGGTAGGTGCAGACGCCATACATGGGAAGCGACGCTGCGAGCACCACCAAATACTGCGCCGTCAACGTCACCTGATCGGCCGTGAAACGACCACCAGCCATGAGCATGATGAGCGGCTCGGAAAAGACCATGAGATAGAGCGTGAACGGGATGAGCATAAACAATATCTTTGACGTGCCCGATGCCACGCCACGGGCCGTTGCGACCAGGTCGCCCTTCGAAACGTAGTTCGAGAGCTCGGTAAACATCGCCGTCGTGATGGGAATGGCAAAGATCGAGTACGGCAGTGTATACCAGATGCGCGTGTAGTACGCTATGGACGAACCAGAGACCGTCACCGAGAGAGCACTGGAGTTCTGCACCGACACCGTGATGAACGAGCAGATGGTAACCACCAACGAAGGAATGCCGATGGAAAGGGTCTCGCGCAGAGCCGGATCCCGGAAGTCTATACGTGGCTTCAGTGAAATCCCATGCTTGCGCAGGGACGGCAGCTGCATGAGCACTTGGATTGCCACGCCAAGCGGATTGCCCAGTGCAAGACACAGGATGGCGAGCGACGGGTTTGATTCGGCGAAGGCGATGTAGAGGAAGAACGACGACGTGCAGACGATATTGTTGAATATGGGGGCGGCATTGCTCCACAAGTAATCGCGTTCGGCATTGAGCACGCCCGAAATCACTGACGACAACGCGTAGAGAATGACTTCGATGGCAAAGAACCTGAAGAAGTACGTTGCGAGGTCGAAGTCAAAGTCGCTCGTAGCGCCAAAAGACTGAGTCCACACCACCTGACCCGCAAAAACAATACCCACCACCGTCAGTATGCCCATAAAAAGCATCACGATGGAAAGCAGGTTTGAGGTATAGCGATTCGCTCCTTCCCTCCCGGCTCGCTGCTTCACCGAGAGGTACACCGGCAGGAACGCCGTGGCAAGCATGCCGCCCATCACCAGCTCATACAGCATGTTTGGGAGATTGTTTGCCACGGTGTAGCAACTCGAAATGACGGTGACACCCAAGGCGAGCGCCTGCGCCCACGTCCGGGCAAAGCCCGTGATGCGGCTGATGATGACAAGCACGCTCATCATGGCTGCCGATCGGCCAACCGCCGCTTCGCTACCAGCATCGCTGGGACTGTCTGCAGCACCGTCTTTGCGTTCGATTGG
>CACXZL010000106.1 GCA_902772085.1 uncultured Coriobacteriaceae bacterium
TGGCGAGGGAGGCTCTTGCCGGAATCTCGCTTGGCGAGGGACTATCAGACTCCCGACTTCAGCGCGTCACCGAATCTATTTCGGTTACGAGGCCTCGAGCCACATAAAGCCAACCATCCCCACAGCGGTATCATACCTGAGGCCATATCCCCTCTCGACATTTCCGCATCATGTGTTTTATGCTATTGATGCAATACGACTGTCCGGAGAAGGAGGGTGTCATGCAGAAAGCTCGTCTCGCAACCGCTCACAAACGTGATTTGCTCTGGGTCATTCTCTTCCTCATCATCTTCATAAACGGATTTGAGTCGGGAGGCTACCAGGCCAGCCTCTGGAGCATCGGCAAGACGTTCGACTTGTCCGTGACCTCCATGGGGCTCTTTGCTGCTTTCGAGCTCCTCGCCGACATGCTCGCCCCCATACTGCTCGGCAGGTGGGCAGATCACGTCGGCAAGGCAAAAAGCATGAGCATCATGCTGACCATACAGCTCATCTCCGCTGCAGTCGTCTTCTTTTCGCAAACGCAGGTGCCGTTCCTCATAAGCATGTTTCTTCTCGGGCTCACCACAAGCGCGCTGCAATTCATCGCCATCGCCTGCCTGGCGGACGCCTATCCGCTGAGCGGCAAGCGCCGCATAGGGTTCCTCACGTCCATGTATGCTTTCGGCGCGGTCATCGCTCCCCTCGTGGTGTCGTTCTATCTCGATCGAGGCGTGAGCTGGAAGGCGCTCTTTGTGCTTCTTGCGCTCGGAACGGTCGTCGCCCTTGTCGGCATACTGAAAATTGGCACCGACCCTCGCGAGCATGCACCCCAAATCCGTAGCGATCGCAATCCCGCCACAACCTTCGTACTCGCAGGCATCCTCTCGCTGTGCGTCATCATGTGCGTGTATGTTGGCTTCGAAAACGGCTTCTCGTTCTTCGTCGACACGCTGTATACGGACACCTTCCACGTGACAACAGGCAAGCTGGCTCTCTCGCTCTATTGGGCCCTCATGATTCCCGCACGCATGCTCGTGGGCCAGTTCTCGCGGCACTCCTACAGGATTCTCATCGCGTCCATCATCGCCATTCCACTCGTGACGCTGCTCATCGGCCTTTCTGGCAATGCCACGATGGCCACCGCGCTCATCGTCCCGCTCGGCATCGCCAGCGGTGCCATATACCCATGCGTCTTGAACCTCATGATTCCGTTTGCCGGCACAAAGACGGCGACGGCGACGGGTATGATCACGGCGGCCACCGGCGTCGGTGGCTTCGCCTTCACGGCACTGACGGGTTTTATGGCCGACCTCTGGGGCATGCAGGTGGCCATGATGGTCCTCGCCTCGTTCTTTGTGTTTTCGCTCGTCGCCGCCCTTCGGGTGAAAACCTTGAGTCGATGACGCAAGCCGCACGTCGCGTGTCGTCCTCAAGTCGTTTGTCTCGCTCATGCGTGCGGCACGTCGCGCCAGCCCTTCGCAAACAAACCCTCGTTCCCATAACATTATGTATATATGATGCTATCGTTTCCGTTTGTTTAAAAACTCAAACAAACGCAAGTGCTTGTTTTAGCATTTACCGATTATGTAGAAGCGTTAATTAGGAGATGGGGTTAATGGCATTTGGCAATACCTTCTTATTCGAAAACTGGGGCGAGCGCGAGTCACATATCGCACTTGTCTGCGGCGATCGCTCGTGCACGTATGGAGAGCTTCGTCACGCCATCATAGCCTTTGGCGAGGAGCTGTACGATCTCGGTGTGCGCAAGGGCGACCACGTCGCGATCTGGGCATTTGACTCCATCAACTGGGTCGTCGCCTACTTTGCCACCATACGCATAGGCGGCATTGCGACGCTCGTCAACTTCAATCTGCTACCGCAAAACGTCACGGTGTTGCTAGACATCACCAATACAAACTTCCTCATCTACGGCGACGTCTTCGCAAAGCGCGATAACGCCCATGCCGTAGACGAGCTGATATCCGCAGCGCACATTGACCCCGCGCGGACCTTCGACATCAGCCTCGCCAGCGTCGATCTCATAGAGAAGTACAGGGACGTCGCCCTGAGCACGGACCATACGGCTGACTACGACGACGGCGAGACCGCGTTCATCGTGTTCTCCTCGGGCACCACGGACATTCCAAAGGCGGTCGAGCTTTCCAGAAAGTCCGTCCTGCAGAACGCCGTCGCCTCCTACATCAGGCTCCGCCACGACGATGAGCTGCGCACGCTTTTGATTCCGCCGCTCTTCCACGTGTATGGTCTCACCACGCTCGTGCTCCATCTGGGTCTAGGGGCCACCATCGTCCAGCCGCAGGGCGGAGGCATCCAGGAGCTCATCACGCTCATGAAGCATTACGACTTCACCGACATGCTGTCGGTCACCGCCTCGTTCCTCATGCTGATAGGCGACGAGTCCTTCAGCCCGGACATCGCCCCAAGCCTGACCAGGTGCATAGTCGCAGGCGGCTTCTCCACCAAGGAGCAGCTGGTGGAGATCGAGTCGAACTTCATGCATGCGAAGTTCTTCAACGCTTACGGTCTCACCGAATACGTGGCCATAGCCTCACCGACACCGGACGACTCAGTTGAGCTGCGATTCAGCTCCTTAGGAATTCCGGCGCCAGGCGTCGAGTTGCATATCGTGGGATCGGACGGCAAGGTGCTTCCCGCAAACGTCCCAGGCGAAGTCATCGTTCGCGGCGACGGCATGGCAAACGGCTACACGGGCCTCGGTCCGGAGGAGCAACCCTTCGACGCCGAGGGCTGGCTGCATACCGGCGACATGGGATACCTGGGCGATGACAACCACCTCTACGTCGTCGGCCGCATCAAGGAGATCATCATCCGCGGCGGCGAGAACATCACGCCTTCCGAGGTCCGCGCCGAGCTGCTACACCTTCCGAACGTCGCCGACGCAGTCGTCATGGGCATGCCCCACCCCGTCTTCGGCGAGAGCGTCGAGGCGTTCGTCACGCTCGAGGACCCCTCCGTGCCCTTCGACGAGGAGGCCGCGAAGGAGGCGTTGAAAAAGGAGCTCGCCCGCTTCAAGATCCCCAGCCATATATTCGTGCGGGAGTCCATCCCCATGATCAGCATCGGCAAGCCAAACATGCGTACGCTTAAGGATGACATGCAGAGGCTTATCGAGTCTTAAGAAACTCTTTTAAAGTCCGATACTACTCTAAGGAACTGCCCGCCCCGCTGCCTCGGCGCTCGACCGCGTCCGGGTCAGGGAGGCAGCAGGAGGGGCGCGGCAGAGAGCCAGCCAGGCATCGAGGAGATGCCCGAGCTCGGGGACGGATTATTTACGGATATACCCTCAAAAACGGTTGGCTTGAGATGCTGTCGAATATTATAAGTACTTACCTCATGATGGCCATGCATATCAAGGAGTTGCAATCGTATGCTTTTTAAGAACATTTTTGAGTTCGAGCACGGGGACGAGCGGGAGTCGCGCACCGCTTTGGCCTGCGGCGACCGCTCATGCACCTACGGGGAGCTGCACCATGCCATCGAGTCCTTCTCCGAGGAGCTGTACGAACTCGGCGTCCGCGAAGGCGACCACGTCGCGATTTGGGCGTTCAATTCCATCAACTGGACCGTCGCCTACTATGCCATCACGCGCATCGGCGGTATCGCAGTGCTTGTGAACTTCAACCTTCTGCCCGACAACGTCGTCCCTCTGCTTGTGTTCACCCACACCAACTTCCTGATCTACGGAGACGTCGTCGCAAGGCGCGACGACCCCCGCGCGGTGGACGGGCTGATTGAGGCCGCGCACATCGACCCGGCACGGAGCTTCGACATGGCCGTCAAGGATGTGGACCTCGTGGCGAGGTACAAGGACGTCCCACTGCAAGGAAGTCATGCCGTCGACTTCGTCGGTACGGAAACGGTGACCATCATCTTCTCCTCAGGCACCACGAACCACCCGAAGGCTGTTGAGCTCTCGCGGAGGGCCATAGTGGAGAACGCACGTTCCGTTTATCTCCGCCTTGGCTTCAGCGATGACATGCGCACGCTTCTGGTTCCCCCTCTCTTCCATGTGTTTGGCCTTGCCGGACAGGCGCTTCATCTTTGTATGGGGTCGACGATCGTCATGCCCCAGGGTGGGAAAACCCAGGAGCTCATATCGCTCATGAAGCGCTTCGACTTCACAGACATGCTCTCGGTCACAACTACACACATCACGCTGACAAGCGACGAGTCCTTCAGCCCCGACATTGCGCCGAACCTCGTCCGGTGCATAGTGGGAGGCGGCTTCTCCACCAAGGAGCAACTGGAGGAGCTGGAGTCACACTACAAGCAGGCGAAGCTCTACAACACGTACGGACTCACCGAGTTCGCCTGCATCGCCCAAATAGGCCCGGAAGACTCGATTGACCTGCGGTTCAACTCTGTTGGAAAGCCTGCGGATCACATAGAGCTGCACATCGTCGGCCCCGACGGCGCGGTGCTTCCCGCGAACGTCCCAGGCGAGGTGGTTGCACGCGGAGACGGCCGTACAAACGGCTACATGGGCCTCGGCCCGGACGGGCAGCCCTACGATGCCGAGGGCTGGCTGCACACCGGCGACATGGGCTACCTGAACGAGGACGGATACCTCTTCCTCGTGGGCCGCATCAAGGAGATCATCATCCGAGGCGGAGAGAGCATCGCCCCCTCCGAGGTCAGCTCCGCTCTGCAGAAGCTCCCAAACGTCGCCCATGCGATCGTGATAGGCATGCCCCACCCCGTCTTCGGCGAGAGCGTCGAGGCGTTCGTCACGCTTGAGGACCCCTCCGTGCCCTTCGACGAGAAGGCCGCGAAGGTGGCGCTCAAAGGCACAGTCGCCCGCTTCAAGATCCCCAGCCATATCTTCGTACGGGAGTCCATCCCCATGATCAGCATCGGCAAGCCAAACATGCGCGCGCTTAAAGAAGACATGCGGAAACTTATCGAGTCTTAAGGCCTGGCACTACTCTGAGCCTTAAACAAGTCGGGACTACATAAGAAAGTTGCAATATGATTTATACGTGTCGTTTTGCATCTCGTGCAGCTAGCGGTTGCTCAACTATTTATATTAGCGAAGTTGAAACTTCAGATATCAACAAAAGACCGTAGGAGATTTTTATGGCATTTGGTAGTACGTTTACGTTTGAGCACTGGGACAAGTACGAGCGCGAGTCGCGCATCGCATTGGTGTGCGGAGACCGCTCCTGCACCTATGGAGAGCTTCGCCATGCCATCGAGTCCTTCGCCGAAGAGCTGTATGGTCTTGGCGTCCGTGAGGGAGACCACGTCGCGATCTGGGCGTTTAGCTCCATCAACTGGATAGTCGCCTACTACGCCACCATACGCATCGGAGGTATCGCCACCCTCGTAAACTTCAACCTGCTGCCCAACAACGTCGTCCCGCTGTTGGAGCTCACCCATACCAACTTCCTTATCTACGGAGACGTCGTTGCAAGGCGCGACGACCCCCGCGCGGCGGACGAGCTGCTCGAGGCCGCGCACATCGACCCGGCACGGAGCTTCGACATGGCCGTCAAGGATGTGGACCTCGTGATGAGGTACAAGGACGTCCCACTGCAAGGAAGTCATGCCGTCGAATTCGACGGTACGGAGACGGCTTGCATCGTCTTCTCATCGGGCACCACGGGCCTCCCGAAGGCAGTGGAACTCTCAAGGAACTCCCTGGTGCAGAACGCCTACGCATCCTACAGCCCCTATGTCCGCAATAACCCCATCGACAAAAACCGCACGTTCTTGGTTCCCCCACTCTTCCATGTGTTTGGTCTCGTGGGACAGGCGGTCCATTTGGGAGTAGGGGCCACGGTCGTCATACCTCAAGGCGGAAGCGCTCAGGAGCTTATCTCACTCATGAAGCGTTTCGACTTCGACGACATGCTCGCGGTCACGCCCATCTACCTCATGCTGACGAACGACGAGTCCTTCAGTCCCGACATAGCGCCGAACCTCCTCAGGTGCGCGGTTGCCGGTGGCTTCTCCACCAAGGAGCAGCTTGTGGATCTGGAGTCACGTTTCAAGCAAGCGAAGTTTTACAACACGTACGGTCTCACCGAGTTCGCCTGCATCGCTCAGCCAAGCCCGGAGGACTCGGTAGATCTGCGGTTCAGTAGTCTCGGCAAGGCCGCACCTGGCGTCGAGGTTCGCATCGTCGGCCACGACGGCGAGGTCCTTCCCGCAAACGTCCCGGGCGAGGTGGTTGCCCACGGGACGGGCCTGACGAACGGCTACATGGGCCTCGGTCCGGAGGAGCAGCCCTACGACGCCGAGGGTTGGCTGCACACCGGCGACATGGGTTACCTGAACGAGGACGGATACCTCTTCCTCGTAGGCCGCATGAAGGAGATCATCATCCGCGGCGGAGAGAACATCGCGCCTTCCGAGGTCCGCGCCGAGCTGCTACACCTTCCGAACGTCGCCGACGCAGTCGTCATGGGCATGCCCCACCCCGTCTTCGGCGAGAGCGT
>CACXZL010000107.1 GCA_902772085.1 uncultured Coriobacteriaceae bacterium
AAAGATATACAGAAAAAAGGCGCGCAGCTCCTTCTCGATAGCTGCGCGCCTTCTTTGCCTGGTGATGTGGGTTTTGTCTGGCTTATGCAGCCTGTGCCACGTCATCCTTGGCAGCGCCCTTGTACGTCACGCTGTCACCGTAGATGGTCTTCCAGTCGTCCTTCATAGACACTGCCGTGTAGCCGTACTCCTTGCACTCATCACGCATCTTCTCAGCCTTTTCGGTGTTGCCGTTCTCGCGGGCGAGGTCATCGCAGCAGAGCTGGAATGCGGCGCTCTTGTACGTGGGGTTGGAGAGCGCGTAGTTGTCCATAGCAAAGTCACCCGAGCTGTTGCCGAAGGAGAGCACCGGCTGCTTGGCAACCTCGCGCTGGATGATGTAGCACTTGTTTTCCTTGAGGGTCTTCATGAGGAAGGTTCCGCCGAGTACGAGCTTCTCATCCTTCGTGAAGGTGTAGTCCAGGCCGTCCTTGTCGCCTTGGTTGCTGCCCACGAGCGTCTCGTCGGAGCCGAGGATGTGGTTGAGCGGCAAGTCGATGGGGCAGAGGTCGGAGCTGAAGACGCCGCGCATGATGAGGCGGTCGGTACCCGACATCATGTAGACGTCGAAGTCGTTGGCCTGGAGGTACTGTACCACCTGGACCATGGGCAGGTAGAAGCTGGCGCCGCGCTTCAAGCCGGTGTAGCTGGGCATGTCGGTCTCGGCGAACTTGTGCACGTAGTCGTAGAACTCATCCACGGTCATGCCCTTGAAGGCCGATGCGACGGCCTGGCCATGCTCGATGGGCAGCTCTTCGTACTTGGTGCCGTTCGTGTTTTGATCAACGATCTTGTTTGCCGTGGCCTTCTCGAAGTCGGAGGCCTTGTCCTTGTAGTCGGGGTCTTCGAGCACACGATGGACGAGCAGGGTGTAGTCGAAGTAGTTCGGGTCGGTTTCGTTGAGCAGCGTTCCGTCGACGTCGAAGGTGGCGACGCGATCTTCTACGGGAATGAAATCGGGAGATGACTTGTCGGTGACGGCTTTCACGTATGCGATGAGCTCCTTCTTGAGTGGAGCGCCTTCGTTCCAAAGGCTCAGAGGATCGTCATCCTGTACGAGCGAGAGATTCGTACTTCCTTCTTTGGTCGAAGCCTCGGATGCGGCGGCTTGGCTTGACGATTCTGCGCTGCTTGCGCTTTGTTGTGTCTGCGTGCAGGCGCCTAGTCCGATCGCTGCGCACAGGGCAAACGCCACAACGGCGATGACGTGCCAAGCGCTTGCGAGGCTCTTCTTGTGGTTCTTCATAAGTCTCCTTTCGTCGGAAGAGCATTGTTCCATATTATAGGCTTGGTTCAGAGGAAGGGTTTGATACGAGGCAAATACCAAACAAAGAATGGACATCGCATGCCAGTAAGCAGCGACTCACGAAGTGAGCGAGCGATGCGAGCGCGGAGCCGCTTGCTGGCTGGCGCAGGGGCCAGGGGTGTGAACTGTAACACATGACGTCTTCGTCCGGTCATTCGGCTAGATGTGGTGAGAATCTGACTAAGTGTCCGCGGGGGAATTCTTTACTATGATGGGGGAAGAATCCAATTGGAGCCGTTTTTTCACCGAAAGAAGAAGTGAGATCGCGTATGAGACAGGGAAATGTGTATAAGGGGCTGCTTATCGTTTCTTGTGCGTTTGCCGCTGTGCTGAATGCGGGTTGCGGTCGGCCAGTGCAAATGAATGAGTCCGATTCAGTTGATCAGAGCGTCTCGAGTAGCGTCGATTCCGAAGTGGACCGTGCGTCGTACAACGCACAGCGGGAGGCTCTTCTTGCGCTGGAGCTCGTGACAGACCGACTCTCGAGCGACGAGCTTCGCCTTGATGAAAGGCTCCAAGCAATGAAGGAGGAAGCCACCGCCCTGTATGGCCAACACATTCCGTACGGAATAAACGAGTGGTCATCATCTATGGCTGCCGACACGCGGCTTCATGCGTTTTGTGCTGACGTGCCAAAGGGCGCCAATCTGCACGTGCATGACGCGTCGGGTATTTCCACAGACGGCCTCATCGACTTGTTGCTAGACAGAGACGTCCTCGTGAACGTGGACGAGCAAGAAGGCTATGGCAAGCTGTACTTTGACGGTTCCCCAGACGTTCCAGAGACGGCGATGCCACTCAGGGATGCCCTTGGAATCATGGATGAAAGCCAGGAAGAGGACGCGGAGCAAGGCGACGATGAAGGTGCGTCGGAAGAGCAGCCCGTTCTCACAAGGGAAGCTTTCAGGGACATGTTTACGCTCGGTGGCGTCTTGTCTTCACAGGATGCATGGGCGGCGATGGGGGAGTCGCAGAGCAGGATGGCCAACCTGATGGCTGACGATTCATTTGTGAAGGCGTTGTATGAAGCGGGATTTCGGGAACAGGTGAAAAACGGCGTAGATCTCGTGGAGCTCAGACTTCTTTGCAGCGAGGACGATCAGGCAAATGCCAAGTTGCTCAATGCCATTCGCGATGCCTATTATGCCGTGAAGCGCGATCGCTCGTCCTTCGTGGTGCGTGTGATCGCATGCGCAAACAAAGAGACCCGGTATAGCAAGGATGCCGTATGCAACGTCTTGCGCTCTGCCATTCGGCTGGCAACGCAGATCAGGGACGAATCCGATCCAAACGATCCGAAGAATCTCATAGTGGGCTTGGACATGGTGGGCGACGAGGATTCAAGCTGGCCTCTCAAGGAGATGGCAGATTTTCTGGGCTCGGACGAGGTGTCGAAGAGCGACCTTGCGTTGTATCTTCACTGCGGAGAGAGTCTCGCGGTGCGTGACGACAATGTGGCGGATGCTTATCTCCTGGGGGCTCGTAGAATCGGGCATGGCATCAGTCTGTATCGCTACCCTGCTCTCATGGAGTCCTATGCGAAGGATGCCGTTGCGATAGAGGTGAGCCCCATGAGCGACTTCAGATTGGGATATGTGAGCGATCTTAGGCTCCATCCAGGGGCGCTGTATCTACGGAACGGGAATCAGCTGGTTCTCTGCTCGGACGCAGGGACGTTTGTAGAGCCGGCGGTCTTGGTGGATGACTTTTACGCTGCGACGTTGTGCTGGGACATGACGTTGGCGGACATTAAGGCACTCTGCCGTAACTCCATCAACTACAGTAGCCTGTCCCAAGAGGATAAGATGTCGCTCATGGCTGCGTGGGAGACGCAGTGGGATGCATTCGTCAAGGCGCAACTTGCGCAGGCACAGTAAGATCCTTAACTCTAAACGCTACTCGCGCGCGAAGCGTCCAGTTGCATAGTCTATCATGTAGCCCTTTGCCGCGTTGTATACGATTACCTGCTGGTCTATGGTGTCGTCAGAAGACCTCACATTTACGATCACGTTCCTGCATACGATTTCGGTTTTCTCGTAAAGTGGCTCTGCCGAGTAGTACAGATATCCCTCTGGGTTCTGCTCGAGCCAGGCACGAGCAAGGTCTTCGGTATATGCCATGCCTCCCTTTGCGTCACGGGCGTTTGCTCCGACGTTTTGCATGCGTGAGCCGCAGACGAGATTCTCGATGGCCTCATCGCCGCCGAGTGACTTGGCAAGAAGATGGGAGCGATTCCAAAAGTAACCGTTGTAGACTTTGCCGTTGGGAAGCTCGATGGAAACCTTTTCGTTGTGACCCCATCCCGAGGGGTGAAGGTCCTGCATGTCTTTTCGTTTCCGTTGCGCGCCTTCTATCATGAGGTTATAGTCGACGCACGCGCACGCCTTTCCCGCGCGACCGAGCTCATCAAGTGGCGCATAGCATACAGTCCCGAGAGTGGGTAGCTCGTCAAAGGACGCTCTGCCCACCACTTCATAATAGTTTGGCGCTCTCGTCTCATCCCACGTGCGAACCATCGATGTCGGTTTCGCATCATCTGTACCAAAAGAGAGGTGCCCCAAGGCAAATGCTACCGTGAACGAGCAGAGAAGAACGACGATGTGGACAAGGGTACCCTTTCGCATAGATCTCCCAAATGTGTGAGGCGGCGTCGCGTGGACCGAATCTATCATAGTACGATTGGACCTCCTTGACGTCTGGCATGTCGTATGGGGTATATTGGTGTGTGCAGTGCGGGCAGGGGAAAGGAGCATTTGACATGCAGGACGACCTCCAGGAACGGCTCGATAGTCTCAAGTGGTGGCAGAAGACCATCGTCTATGAAGTGTATCCCAAAAGTTTTCTCGATACGGCAGGCAACGGTACGGGCACCATTGCCGGTATCGTACAAAAGCTCGACTACCTTGCGAGCCTTGGTGTGGGAGCCATCTGGATTACGCCTATCTATCGATCGCCCATGAAGGACAATGGCTATGACGTTGCCGACTACTACGCCCTCGATCCGAGCTTCGGCACCATGGATGACATGGATGAACTCATCGCCGAGGCGAAGAAGCGCAACATCCGCATCGTGATGGACCTTGTGATGAATCACACGTCCGACGAAAATGCCTGGTTTGTGGAGTCGAGTTCCTCAAAGGACAACCCAAAGTCCGATTGGTATATATGGCGTGACGCCAAAGACGATGGAAGTGCGCCAAACAACTGGCGTGGTATCTTTGGGGGTCCGGCGTGGACGTGGGATGAGACACGGCAACAGTACTATCTCCATACGTTTGCCGACTTTCAGCCAGACCTCAACTGGGAGTGTGCGGAAATGCGACAAGAGCTCTATCGTATGGCACGCTTCTGGCTCGACAAAGGAGTGGGCGGCTTCCGCATCGATGCCGTTACCTATATAAAGAAGCCTGAAGTATTCTGTGATGGTACGCCCGATCCGATGGATGGGCTGTTCCCCATCCATGATGCCACGGCAAACACCGAGGGTATCCTCGATCTCCTGCAAGAGTTCAAAGCAGAAGTTATGGACGGTACGGATGCCTTTGCCGTAGCAGAGGCAAACGGTGTGGTGCCTGAAGAGTTGGTAAACTGGGTGGGGAACCACGGTGTCTTCGACATGCTCTTCGAGTTCGGCCATATCCTTGTGCCACAGGGCGGCAACGAGAACTGGTACGAGTCAGACGATTGGAAACTTACTCAGCTCAAGGCAGCGCTCTCTGCCAGCCAGAGGGCTACGCGCACAAACGGATGGTATCCGATCTATTTTGAGAACCATGACCAAGCCCGCTCGGTAAGCATGTTTTTGCCAGACGTCTCAAACAAGATCGCGGGGGCAAAGATGCTTGCGACGGTGCTCATGACCTTGCGAGGTACTCCATTCGTCTATCAAGGCCAGGAGCTAGGGTACGAGAACGTGGCGTGGCCCGCGATTGACATGTACAACGACGTATCATCGCATAACCAGTACAAGATGGCTCTCCAAGCGGGCAAGACCGAGGAGGAGGCATTGGCGGCCGTGCATGCGCATAGTCGTGACAACGCGCGTACTCCCATGCAGTGGGATGCATCGGAAAATGCCGGCTTCACCAGCGCAACGCCGTGGCTTCCCGTGCATGATGACTATGCCACATGCAACGTGATGGTGGAACACGGCGACAAGGGTTCGGTCCTGTGGTGGTATCGCACACTTGCAAAGCTGCGCATCGAGCTGCCGATATTGGTGGTGGGTGACTACACCGAGCTCATGTGCGAGCGCGAGGACCTCTACGCGTTCTCTCGAGGGTGTGGCGCTGCCCAAGCCGTTGTCATTGCCAACTTCAGGGAGGCGGAGGTGTCTTACGAGGCTCAGCTCGTGCAGGATATGGATTTGGCGATAAGCACGCATGGCGACGCGACTCCTGGCGTACTCCGTCCTTTGGAAGCGGTGGTGTACCTGTCGCGCGAATAACTATGAGCGCTCCCACGCGTGATCGAGCCGTCTGGTTCACGCGTGGGAAGAAGAGTTTTATGGATACATTCAGTTACACTTTATAGCCTCTTCATAACATTATAACAAATACAAAATATGTTGACCGAGAAAACGGTTTTTTCCTTCTGTAAGCACCCGCATTGGTTTAGACTGCCCCGTTTGGGTACAAGCAAGGCAACCTAGTCATCGTTTTTGGACCAATCGCTGAAGGGCTCGATGGCAAGCCGCTATGTTGGAGGTTAACTGGTATGGCAAAACCATACGCGTGCGTGGAAACGCCCGTGCAATATGATTCTGTCGGCACCACCGCAGATAACGGTGTGTGCAAGGTGACTGAGAGGG
This sequence comes from uncultured Coriobacteriaceae bacterium, assembly GCA_902772085.1. Classification (GTDB taxonomy): domain Bacteria; phylum Actinomycetota; class Coriobacteriia; order Coriobacteriales; family Atopobiaceae; genus RUG440. Next base: position 6,156 of record CACXZL010000107.1, read on the forward strand.
AGCTGCTCACTTCCCATGTCGCCGTATCGGTGGCGCAAACGCTTTGTGGCGCCGGCTCTTTTGAGTCTGCGATTCAAGGCATGTTTCGCGTGCTCGGCCGGTCGTTGCATCCGAGTAGAGTCGGGTTTTTCGAATGGGATGATGAGACGTCGGGTGATTCTCTCGAGTGGCATGCGGAAGGATTGCGGTCGAGGACTGATGGCCATAAGAACGTAGTCAAAAG
>CACXZL010000108.1 GCA_902772085.1 uncultured Coriobacteriaceae bacterium
CGCCTCGGGCCGCTCGATCACCACGAGCTCGATGCCGCATGCTCGAGCCGCGCGCACCTTCTCGCCGAAGCCGCCCGTCACACCGGACCGCTTCGTCACAAGCATCGCGATCTTGAGCTCCTCTATGAGGGCCTTGTTCATTCTTTCGGAGAACGGCCCCTGCATGGCGATCACATGGCGCGCCGGAATGCCCACGCGCTCCACGATATCCAACGAGGCCCTCATCGGCAAGATGCGCACGTACAGCCGCTCCCGAAAGTCCGGCATGGCGGCCACGAACGCAGACAGGTCCTTGGAACCCGTCGTGAGCAGCACGTTTCCCGAGGAGCCCGCCGCAAGACGTGCCGCCTCGCTGACGTCGCTAGCCACCTGCCAGTCGCCCTGCTCGTCCTCGTCCTCACGGGCCACTCTCACCACGTCGACCCCGTACACGGCGCCAAGCTCGTCGACGCTGGCGGAGATATGCTCCGCATACGGATGGGTCGCGTCGATGACGCAGGCGAAGTCGTGGTTCCCCATCAAGGCACGCTTCTCGTCGTCAGTGAGCGGACCCTGTAGCGTCGTGACGCGGGGGCATTCTGCGACAAGCTCCGATCCATACTTCGTCGTGCAGCAGTACACGACGTCGCAGGAGCCGCGCTGCGCCAGCCAATCGGCCAGCATCCGTCCTTCCGCCGTACCGCCAAACAAAAGCACTTCCATCAGTCCTGACCTCACTTCCCATCGCAAGACGCGCCGTTCCGGCAGGCTGCCAATTCGCCCCATGCCCGGTACGAGGGTGTGCCGCACGCATGTCCGACTCGATCGCACACGCGGAAATCCCATGCCCACACGTGGGTGCCACTCCGGCGGCATGCGACACAAGGCGCATACCAACAAAAAACCGTCTCTTCACATGCCTCTGGGTTGGCGCCCCCGCAAGCCGGCCGGCCGCTCACGGCGCTTGTCGTAGCCCCGCGGGGTGACCATGCGTCCCGCGACCACCTTTGTCTGCGCGTTGCCAACGAACACGCATGTGCGCATGTCCACCTCAGCCCCACGCAGCTCGCCAAGCGTCAGCACCTCGCTGGTCTCGCCCAACCTGCCCACGTTGCGCGCGATGCCGCACACGGTGTCCTCGCCAAGATGTTCCAGAAGCACGTCGCAGGCACGCGCAAGACAGTCACCACGCCCCTGAGAGCCGGGATTGTACAGACACACGCAAAACCCCGTTCGGGCCGCCGCACGCAGACGCCCCTCGATCTCCTCCCATGGCGTCATCAGGTCGGAGAGCGAAATGCAGCACCAGTCGTTCATCAGAGGCGCCCCGAGCAGACCCGCCCCTCCGTTTGCCGCCGACACACCCGGCACGACCTCCACCGACACACCAGGATACTCCCCCACGAGCTCCATCAACAAGCCCGCCATGCCGTACACGCCAGGGTCTCCCGAGCACACGACTGCGACGCGCTTGCCCACGCTTGCCAGGCGGAGCGCCTCGTGGCAGCGCGCCGCCTCCGCCCGCATGCCCGTCGTCACGAACTCGGCCTGGGGGTACGAGTCCCGCACGAGGTCCACGTAGGTGGTGTAGCCCACGATCACCTCCGCATCGAGAAGCGCCTTGTGCGCCTTGAGCGTCATGTCGTCACCACCACCGGGCCCGATGCCCACGCACACCACCTTGCGCAGCTGCTTGCCGGCGAGGTCGCCGTCTTCTTGCACCGCCGACCCGTCAAGGGAGCCGGCGCCGCCCCGGGCCTTCGCATGAGCAGTCGACGGTCTCGCCCCAAACGCCAACGCGGGCAGTTCGAGCGCCAACGCCACCGTGACGCCCCCAGCCGCATCCTTGTGGAGCAGGAGCATCCCGCCGCCCGCGCAGGCAGCCCGCTCGCACACATTGTCCACACCGACGGCCCCGCGCACGAACGCCGACGCCACAAAGTCGCCTGGCACGCCGGCAAGCTCGCCTGCCGCATAAAGACGCAGCTCCCAACCACGATCGCTCACGAGCCTCCGTACTGCCTCTTCGTCAGCCTTGAGGTCTATCGTGGCCAGGGCGCACACGGCTTCGGGAGCCACCTGAGCCTTGGAGAGGCATTCGTCCACTCGCGCACGAAGGACCTCGTACGGCGTCCCGCGCTTGCAGCCCACGCCGACGACCACCGCTCGCGGCACCAGGCGCAGCGTACGCGCGAAGGGCCGACAGCTCGCATCGAGCGACACGGACATCCCCACCGCACACGATGCGGCCTCATCCCCACGCACGAGCCCCGCCGGCAGTTCCCCCCAGACGTCGAAGTCCGTAGAGAAGCCCACCGCCTCGTCGCGAAGAAGGGCAGCCGAGACCTCCTTGGCCTCCTCTCGGTCCAGTATCGCAAGCCCTTGCGATGCCGCCCACTCGTCCACCGCGAAGAAGCCGTTCACGTCGGTCGCCGTCGTGATCACGGGCGTGCCGTCGCAAAGCCCCGCCACGCGACGCGCCAACGCGTTTGCCCCTCCGACGTGTCCGGAGAGCAACGGGACTGCAAATGTGCCGTTCTCGTCCACGCACACGACCGCCGGATCGCTGAACTTATGTGTCACGTACCGGGCAACGCCGCGCACCGCGATGCCGCATGCGCCTACGAAAAGCAGGGCATCCGCACTCGCGAAGGCTTCCTTGCACCATGCGCTGAGAGCCTGCAGCGCGCGGTCCTCTTCGACCAGGCGATAGCGATCGGGACAGCTGAGCGTAAACTCGTCGCCCTGCTCTCGCAAACCGTCTCCAAGCCTCCTCGCCAACCGGACGCCCCTCCGTGTGAACGCAACCGCAGCGATCCTCATGCCTCGGCCCTCCCTTCTGCCAAGGAAGCGCGGTATCCATGCGTGAAACCGGCGTCGTAGAGCTTGGAACGCGTCCGCTGCTCCTCAAGGCACTCCCCCACCACCACGAGCGCCATGCTCGCGTCCACACTGCGCAAGGGTGCCCACCGTGCAGCGATACACCGCCTCGTCCGGCCAACTCGCCCGCACGACGATCGCCGCCGGCGTCGAAGGCACTCGGCCACCGGCAAGCAGCTCTTCCTGCGCTCGCTCGAGCAGCCCCGCGGAGAGCGCAAGCACCAGCGTGCAGCCGTGGGCTGCCATCGCGGGAAGCCTCTCGCCCGCCGGCACGGGCGTGCGTCCCTCCACGCGCGTGACGACGAGCGACTGCGAGACCTCCGGCACGGTGTACTCGCACCCGAGCGCCGCCGCCGCCCCAAAGATCGACGACACGCCCGGCACCACCTCGAAGGCCACGCCACGACGCCGCAGCTCGGCCATCTGCTCGCCGTGGGCACCATAGAGCGCCGGGTCGCCCGTGTGCAGGCGCACGCACGTCTCGCCAGCCGCATCGGCCTTCACCAGCACGTCCACGATCTGTGCCAGCGTCATTCCAGACGAGTCATACACCGTACACGTCAGCTTGCACGCATCCAACAGCTTGGGGTTCACCAACGAACCGGCGTATACCACCACGTCCGCCTCTGCCAACAACCGAGCCCCGCGCACCGTGATGAGGTCCTCTGCCCCCGGCCCCGCACCCACGAAGAAAACCATGCCCACCTCCTCACACGTTTTTATACGGACACAATGTATCACAGCCCTGCGCCCTTGTTGCAACCTCGCGTGCGGCTGTCGTACACGACACGCCAATGGCAGTCCTGCGACAGGAGGGCATATGGAAGGGGCCACCCTTATGTATCCGCCTACCATAACGAGCGAAAGCGTTATAGTAAGAATCATGAAATTGGCATCACATACATGGAGGAGTTCGTCATGCAGACGGCAATTGTTTACTACTCGTTGGAAGGAAACACGGAGTACGCCGCGCGCGCCATCGCCGCGGAGCTCGGCGCAGACACACTGCGCATCAACCCAAAGAAGAGCTACCCTTCAGGCGGCTTTCGCAAGTTCCTTTGGGGCGGAAAGAGCGCGGTCATGGCCGAGGCGCCGGAGCTCGAGCCCTACGAGTTCGACAGTGCGAAGTATGACCGGATCGTCTTCGGGTTTCCCGTATGGGCAGGCACCGTCACGCCGCCCATTCGGACCTTCGTTCAAGAAAACGACTTGAGGGAAAAGCGGGTCGCGGCCTTTGCTTGCCAGAGCGGAAACGGTGCACAGAAGGCATTTGCCGCCCTGAAGAAATGCCTCGGGAGAGACGCCCTCGAGACGGAGCTGGTCCTCATAGACCCGAAGGACAAGCCCAGCGCGGAAAACAAGGAGAGGCTGCGGGCGTTTTGCGAGCAGCTCAACGCCGTGGAGGCGTCATAGCATGCGGGTCGTCGTCATCTACGGCCAGAACCACAAGGGCTCGACCTACCACATCGCGCACGAGCTGGCTCGCAAACTGGGCGGCGAGCTGACGGAGTTCTTCCTCCCCCGAGACTTCGGCGAGTTCTGCATGGGCTGCAACACCTGCTTCAACAGCTCGGAGACGAAGTGCCCGCATTTTGGAAAGCTCGAGCCGATCACCCGGACGATGGATGCGGCCGACGTCATCATCCTCGCAAGCCCCGTCTACGTGTATCATGCGTCTGGCCCCATGAAGGCGTTTCTCGACCATTACGGTTACCGTTGGATGGTCCACAGCCCCGAAGGGGCGATGTTTCGCAAGCAAGCCGTGTGCGTATGCACGGCGGCGGGGGCGGGCATACGCTCCACGCTCAAAGACATGGCCGACAGCCTCTTCTTTTGGGGAGCCGCGCGGGTGTACAAGTACGGCATCGGCGTCGCTGCGGTCAACTGGGAGGGCGTGAGCGAAAAGAAGAAGGCGGCCATCGATCGGAAGACCTCGGCGCTTGCCGCGAGGATCGTGCGCAACGAAGGCACGGTCAGGCCGCGCCTCAAGACGCGCGCCGTCTTCTTCGCCATGCACGTCATGCAGCGCAACGGATTCAACCCTCGCGACGTCGAGCACTGGAAGCGCCATGGCTGGACCGAGGGCGTGCGTCCGTGGCGAACGTGAGCTGGTTTCTAATTGTGCCTGCAGCGTTGCACTCGCGGGCAGTTTTGGATAGATGCGCTTCGATTTGCCATGGCGTATTTCCAAATCCGCCCGCATCTGCGCCGAGGCATGGCAAGAGAAGCAAAACGGCGAAAGGTCCTGCCATCGGTTACTCGGAGGCGAGTGACGTGTCCTGTGATCCAACAACGGCTTTACAAAATGATAAGGCGCGAACGTCAAGCACTGCGAACCAGGCAGGCCTTCGCGGGACCCCCATGGCGGTTCTGGGGCCGAACGGATGGTTTGAGACCTTATAAAGCGGCGGAGGCATCCGGGAATAACATACATTGGGCAACTGAAACGCCGCCCTCAACTGGTGTAATACCATATTTTATCAATCGATTGTATGGTAGCTATTTTACAAACCATACAATCGAATGGTTTCATTCCCTATATTCCCAGTTGGCACGTGATTTTCAGTAACCCAATGTATGTTATTTCCGCCCTCCCGACAACGTGCTCGGAGCGACGGAGCCAGTGAGAAGGCCCGGGTATAATCTGGTGCGAGTCACCAGCCATCATGATGCCGCACGCGTCGCCCACGCCGAGTCGAACGACGCCCGCGGTGGACTAAGAGATAAGCTCAAGAAATCATGAACAGAGAAAAACTCTGCACGGAGTATCGGTGACAGAGTTTCAACTGGCATCAGCATTGGATAGGATGATATAGTTAACCAAAAAAGGAGCAGAGATGACGTTCGAAGATGCCGTTGCAAAGGCTCTTGCATTTCGAGATGAGCGAAACTGGGCGCAGTTCCACAACCCGAAGGACCTTGCCATATCCATATGTTTGGAGGCTTCGGAGCTTCTCGAAGCATTCCAGTGGTCCGGAGGTGAGCTGCATGTCCCCGCAAAACAAGAATACATGACTGAGGAGCTCGCCGACGTGGTGGTCTACTGCATCTACCTCGCAGACGCCCTTGACATCGATCTAGCGAAAGTCGTGAGTGAGAAAATCGATGCAAATGCGAAGAAGTACCCCGTCGACAAATCGTGGGGAACCTCGAGAAAGTATACGGAGTTATAACCATGATCATCTACAGTGGTAGCAAGGACGACTTCATGACTGAGGTCGAGGATGACACCATCGCATACAGCATTCGCGACAACATACTCGAGAAGATGCACCGCAGGACCAGCGACTCCGAGTTCCGCTCATGGGTGAACTCGCTTGAGTACATGTATAAGGTGCTCAATGACAAGGACATCCCCAGCGACTCCGGAGTAGCAATCGAGTACAACCTTCCAAACACGGCGAAGCGGGTTGATTTTCTCGTGTCAGGCTACGATGGCAAGAAAAAACCAAACGTCGTGATCATCGAGCTCAAGCAGTGGCAGGAAATCAAGAAGGTCAACGGGTTAGACGGCCTTGTCGAGACCTTCCTCAGAGGTACAAACAGACGCGTCGTACATCCTTCGTACCAAGCGTGGAGCTATGCGGAGATGATTCGGGACTACAACGAGTACACACAAATCAAGGACGTTGCGCTTTGGCCGTGCGCATACCTGCACAATTATCTCCGCATCGAGAATGACCCATTGGACGACCCAATCTACAGAACCTACCTCGACGATGCCCCCGCATTCACAAAGGGCGATGTTAAAAAGCTGCGCGAGTATATAAAGCGCGTGGTCGAGGATGGTGACAACGGCGAAATAATCTACAAGATAGACAACGGGCGCATCAAGCCTTCAAAGAGTCTTCAAGACGCAATCGTAGGCATGCTCGAAAGCAACCCAGAGTTCAATCTGATTGATGATCAAAAGGTCGTTTTCGAGCGGATTATGGAACTTTCCCGCCAATGCGAGAGGGACGGAAAGAAGCGCACGCTCATTGCGACCGGAGGGCCTGGAACGGGCAAAACGGTCATCGCCATAAATCTACTCGCACGTCTCACCCAAGAGGGGGTGTTCGCACAGTACTGCTCGAAGAACAGCGCTCCACGCACAGTTTATGCAAGGAAGCTCAAAGGCTACCGGACAAAGAGCAGCATCGACAACATGTTCAAAGGGTCGGGTTCATATGTTGACGCGCCAGTGAACGCCGTCGGTGTCATACTCGCAGATGAGGCCCACCGACTCAACGAGAGGTCGGGGCTCTACGGCAATCTGGGAGTCAACCAGATACACGAGATTATCCGGGCGGCAAGGCTCAGCGTTTTCTTCATAGACGAGAGCCAGCGTGTCACCGTGAAGGACATCGGCAGCGTGGATGAGATAAAGCGTTGGGCCGCTGTCAACGGGGCGGAGGTCTACGAGGAGGAATTGTCCTCGCAGTTTCGATGCAATGGATCAGACGGATACCTGGCATGGCTAGATGACGTCTTGGAGATACATGAGACTGCCAACTACGATATTGAGACCATAGATTATGAGTTCATGGCTCTTGACACACCTCAAGAGTTGGGAAACAAGGTGGTCGAGCGCAACGAGAGGTCAAACAAGTCTCGCATATTGGCAGGCTACTGTTGGAACTGGCCGAAGGATGGTCGCGCCGACTCGAACACTCACGAGATAAAAATCGGAGACTTTGAAATAAGTTGGAACCTCGACGGCGGCGAAGCTTTTGCCATCAGCCCGTCTTCGATTAACGAAGCAGGATGCATCCACACCACTCAAGGTCTTGAGTTCGAGTATGTGGGAGTCATCATCGGAGACGACCTTCGCTATGAGAACGGCCATCTAGTTACGGATTATACGAAAAGGGCCAAAACAGACCAATCCATCAGGGGATTGAAGAAGATGGAGAAAGAAGACCCCGAACGTGCCAGGAACCTGGCGGATGAGATAATCAAAAACACTTACCGAACACTGATGACGCGCGGGATGAAAGGGTGCTACGTCTATGCCACCGACCCTGGTTTGAGGGAATACCTGAAATCAAGATCTGCAAAGCACAAAATAGCGTGTAGACCTGTTGTGGACCATTGAGGTTCGGTCAGGCTCCACGCGTCTTCGGTGATAGGCTAGAATCTCCTGGAAGAAGCACTCCTTGAGACGCTCCGCTTCAGCTCCTCCGTTTGTCAAAAAGCGTTCAACGCCTTTTGACAGTATGCGTTGTTGCTACACTGTACGGTAAGGAACTGCGATCTCCGTGTCGAGTAAAGAACAGGAGCAGACCCATGACAAGCATCACGCACATACCAGGCATCTTTGCGGCCCACGTCACCCATGCGAAGGGTGGGACCGGTTGCACGGTCATACTCTGTCCGCAAGGCGCTACGGGAGGGGTGGACGTACGCGGAGGAGCGCCAGCCACACGCGAGACCGACCTGCTGCGTCCCGAGGAGACCGTGCAGCAGCTGCACGCCGTGGTACTCAGCGGTGGAAGCGCCTTCGGCCTTGCCGCGAGCTGTGGCGTGGCGGAAGAGCTGGAGCGCTTTGGCATCGGGCTCGACGTCGGTGTGGGGGTTGTGCCCATCGTGAGCGGCGCCTGTTTGTTTGACCTTGCGGTAGGAGATGCACAGCGCCGTCCCACCGCAACCGATGGCGCGAAGGCAGTACGCAAGGCCTTGCGCGAACTCGAAGTACCCGCCCAAGACCGCACTCCCCTCGCGCGAGGAAACGTCGGAGCGGGGACGGGCTGCTCGGTCGGCAAGCTTGGCGGACCGGAGAGAGCCATGAAGTCGGGACTCGGGGAAAGCGTGCGGCAGGTCGGTTCGCTCGTGTGCGGCGCCGTATCTGCCGTAAACGCCTGTGGCGACGTGGTCGACTACAAGACAGGTCGCCCGATTGCCGGAATCCTGAACGAAGACGGCACTTCCTTAGGAAGCAGCGAAGAGGCGTTGCTAGCCTTTGCAAACATGCCCTTGGATGTGGCAAAGGGACCCGAGCCCCGCACAAACACGACGATTTCCTGCATCGTCACCAACGCGCGGCTCACCAAGGCAGAGGCGACCAAGGTGGCGCAGATGGCGGCCGACGCCTATGCGCATGCTATTGTTCCCACGCATACCACCAACGATGGTGATACGATTTTTGTAATGGCTACGGGGGAAGTGGCTGCTCCGGTCGACACGGTCAGCGCGCTTGCCGTCTTGGCCCTGCAAGACGCCATTGTGGACGCCGCCTGGTCTGCCGAGGGAGCATACGGTCTGAAGGCCGCATGCGATCTTGCGGGCTAATCGACCGAGCATGCCACCAGACAAGTGGCACACCAGACAAGGGCCCAGGTCACTTGTCTGGTTCCTGCAAAAGTGCGGAACCCGGATGTCACAAGGGGTTGATGCCGACAGGAGCGGGTCCCTTTT
>CACXZL010000109.1 GCA_902772085.1 uncultured Coriobacteriaceae bacterium
GAAGCCCGCGGAGGGGCATGCACGGGCCTCCGCACATGCCCCACCGCGGGCTTCGCACCAAATTGGCCACGTCTGGCGGGCTGGCGTGGTGCAGGCCTTGCAGAACGACGCCCGACCGCCGCGCCGCTCACGGAACGGCACTGCACCCCCTTGTCTCACTGTCTCCCAGACAAGTGACCTGTCCCCTTGTCTTATTGATGCTCATTACTGCGCAGGGGCTATCGCCTCTCGGCCTTCCTCGCCGGTGCGGATGCGAACGGCACGCGCAACGTCCAGAACGAAGATCTTTCCGTCTCCAGGGTTGCCCGAATATGCCGCCTGGCGTATCGCCTCGACAGCTCGGTTGGCCCAGGTCTCGTCAGAGACCACGATTTCAAACTTGATCTTTGGAAGCATGGTCATGCTGACCTTGTTGCCACGCACGAGCTGGGTGTATCCCATTTGCGTGCCGCAACCCATAACCTGGCTTACGGTGATGCCCCGAATGTCAGCTGCGATAAGCGCGTCTTTTACGTCCTCAAGTGCTTCTTCGCGGACGATTGCCTCAATTTTGTACATCGTCTGTGCACCTCCCTGCACTAGTCGTCGAGTCCGTTGAAGGATGGATAGGCGCGTTCGCCGTGTTGGGAAATGTCCAGCCCCACGCGTTCGTCGTGCTCGCTCACGCGCAAGTCACCAAAGAGCCTCACGATCCACAAGCAGACGAGCGTGCCGACAACGGCAAGCGCGATGGTCATGAGTATGGACGCCGCCTGCGCGAGAAACAAGCCCGTCTCGCCGCCGATGAGACCGTTCCAGCGTAAGACCGGATTCACTTCCTTGAGGGCAAAGATGCCCGTAGCGAGACCCCCGAAGATTCCACCGATGCCGTGGCACCCAAAGGCGTCAAGCGCGTCATCATACCCAAAGCGGGTCTTGAGCTTTGAGACGCACAGGAAGCATAAGGGACTCGCCAGACACCCAATGACGAGCGCTGCCCAGAGCGGCACGAAGCCACAGCCCGGTGTGATGGCAACAAGCCCCACCACGAGGCCCGTGCAGGCGCCAACAAGCGTAGGCTTGCCGTCGGTGAAGACGTCCATAAGCATCCACGTGCACTCGGCGCCGGCCGCTGAGATGATGGTTGCGGCAAAGGCGTGTGCGGCGAGGCCGTTTGCGGCCAAGGCACTTCCCGAATTGAAGCCGAGCCACCCAAAGAGCAGAAGTGCCGTGCCTATAGCCACCAGGGGAATGTTGTGGACCCTATAGTTGGTCTGACCGAATCCGGATCTGCGACCAAGCGCCAAACACAGGACGAGCGCGCTTGCTCCGGAGCTGATGTGAACGACGTTGCCGCCCGCGAAGTCCACCGAGCCCATCTCGGCGAGCAAGCCGCCGGCGCCCCACACCATGTGCGCGATGGGGTAATACACTACGAGCGTCCACAGGACGATGAAGATGAAGAGCGACTTGAATCGCATGCGGCCCGCGATGGCGCCCGTGATGAGTGCTGGCGTGATGATGGCAAACATCATCTGAAACATAGCATAGGTGAGGAAGGGAATCGTATCGGCATACGGGCCGGGGTCGAGTCCCACCCCGTTGAGCATGAGGTGATTCAGGCCGCCGATGATTCCCGCTTGGTTCTCACCAAAGGTGAGGGAGAAGCCGATGACAAACCACATGACGGTGGCGACTCCTACGATGGAGAGCGATGCCATGATGTTGTTTACGACGTTCTTTCTCCTCCCCAGTCCTCCGTAGAAGAACGCGAGACCAGGTGTCATGAACAAAACGAACGCGGCGCTTATCAGAACGAAACCAGTATCTGCAGAACTCACAATAGACCTCCTTACAAGAATGTTCGTGAACCGATTTGCTCGTTGAGGCGAACGCAGTGCCCGCCAACAAACGCGCACAAGGGTAAGGAGGGCACATTTCGTATCCATTTCGACACGGTATCCCGCAGCGAAGCTCTTGTTTGCGCTGGGGTTGCGCGAATACGTAGCAGATACGGGGGTTGACCACGAATAATAGCGAGGGATGGTTTTCACGGAATCGTCAGGGCACCAGGCCTGCAATCTGCTGGAATCTCGTTTGGCGAGGCTCGCCAAACGGAAATCCGTGTACACGGCCCTCGCCAAACGAGATAAGGCTCCTGTTTACAAAGCCAACCCCCGACTTTACGAGCACACGTTTTCCGTCGATAATCTTCCACTTCTTGCGCAGGTCCCCATCGGCGGTGGAGCTGGGCGAGTTGAGGTTTACGCGCGTAGTCGGACCGCTCCATCGATGTACTGGCGTCTTGTCCCAGCGTGAGGATGCCAAGGTCATCCGAAAAGTCGTTGTCGAAGAAGTTGACATCGCACCATCGTTGCGGTACATCGACGTCGTTTATTCAGTACCTGTCTGAAAGCGATAGGCCGAAGGTCCGCTCAACAAGCTCCAGTGTCGAGTCCAGGCGTAGATTCTCCAACAAGTGCTCCACTTGCTCGCGAGAGGCGGGAATGGCGCGGTGACGCCACCAATAGTCAAGGTCCCGCTTGCTCGTCCTTCCGCGCTCATCGATCAGCCCCAGCGGAGCGCGAGCGGCATCTACCATCCGCACGATGCGCGTAACGACCCGTGATTTGAGGTCGTATTCGAACTCGAGCACCGGGTAGTCCTTGTTCATGAGCGTATAGCATGCCATGGTCGTGCCTCCTGACATCACGTGCCGTGTCAGCACTTCCCCCAGACAGGGGCAGACAAGGGGACAGGTCGCTTGTCGTGACTACTCGTCCTCCCGATACTTCTTCAGCACGATGCGACCAAACGCGAGGCCTGTGCCAAAGAGCACCACGGTACGGATGATGGTCATGGCGTAGTACCCGGCCTCCCCTATTTGCGCAATCATGGCAGCCGACCTCTCGGGCGACGTCATCTCCACAATGCCGCCAACGGCATAAAAGAAGCAAAAGAACACGCAGATACCGTACAAAAAGATCTGAGCCTGTTTGCTCTGCATGAACGAGTTCCATCCGTTGTCGTTGCCCGCCATGGCCCCTCCTTTGCCACCCATACGATTGGAAACGAAAGCATAGCACAAGCGTCATGAATGTCGTGTTAGCATGGTGTCACCGACCCTGTGAGAGGAGAATTCATGAGTAAGATTGTGTTTTTGGACGTCGACGGCACTCTCATCGACTATGAGACCAAGTGTCCCGATTCGGCAAAGAAGGCCGTGGAGCTCGCGCGCGCAAACGGACATAAGGTGTACATCTGCACCGGCTGCTCCAAGGCGGAAATCGCACAGCGTGACCTTCCCGAACTCGACGGCATGATTGGCGCAAACGGCGGCTATGTGGAGGACGCCGGCGAAGTGGTGATGCACCAGGCCTTCTCGGTCGAGCAGGTGAAGCACATCGTGGACTGGTGCAACGAGCGCCACCTCGGCTTCTATCTCGAGGCAAACAGCGGCATGTACATAAACAGCTGGTTCGTAGAACAAGCCCCTGCTACCATGATGGCCTACGCCAAGGGCAAAGGAGCAAGCGACGATCAGGCGCAGGCAGCGGCTGAAAGCTTCATTGGAGGCATGATACGCACCGACGACCTGTACCGCGATGACGTAAACAAGGTCAGCTTCATCCTCTCCACCTACCAGGACCACCTCGACTCCAAGGTGGAGTTCCCCGACATGGAGGCAAACACCTGGGGTGGCAAGGGCGAGGTGGCGCTCTTTGGCGACCTCGGCCCCAAAGGCATTACCAAGAAGCACGCCATCGAGGTACTACTCAAACACCTCGGCGCGAGTCAGGCTGACACCATCTCCTTTGGCGATGCAAAAATCGACCTCTCGATGTTTGAGCTGTGCGCCTACAACGTCGCCATGGGCAACGGCGGTCCCGAGATCAAGGAGGCGGCCGACTACATCACCGACGACGTGAACGAGGATGGTCTCTTCAACGCTTTCAAGCATCTCGGCCTAATCTAGCGCGACCACTGTAGCTGGGTGAGACACACGGGGTGGCCCGACGGTTGACAAGTGCTAGCCGTCGGGCCACCCTTTTTTTGTTCTCAGGAATGCAAATGCAGCGCATATGTGTCCGACTTTGCACACACGCCATTGTTGCCGTGTGCAAATACGGACACGCAGAGCCCAGTTTCACCGTTTTTGTGTCCAACTTTGCACACACGGACACACTCCGTGTGCACAATCGGACAAAAACAAGGCCATCTCGCCACTCATGTGTCCGACTTTGCACACACGCACACAGGCCGTGTGCACAATCGGACACAGACAAGCCCATCTCGCCACTCATGTGTCCGACTTTGCACACGCCATTGTTGCCGTGTGTAAAAACGGACACGCAAGAACCCGTACGGGAACTTACGTGTCCGTCTCTGCACACATGCCAAACCGTCGCGCGCACAATCAGACAAGTACAGCCAATGGGAAGTAGCCCATTGGCCGACGACATGCGTCTACACGATCTGCGTCTCGCGCGTGACGGCGGGGAAGCTTCTCATAGCACCCGTGGGGCAGGCGGCGACGCACTTCAGGCAGTTTGCACAGAAGGTGCGGGCCTCTTCGGGAACCATCGGGTTCACCACCGTGGAAAAACCGCGGTTGTACAAGCCGAGGAAGGTCTTGCCCACCACCTGGTCGCAGGTGCGATAGCACAGACCACAGAGCACGCACTTGTCGGGATCGTGCACGATAACGTCACGAGCAACCGGCACGTCCTCACGCTTGTGCATCTCACCAGCAAACTTGCTCGGCTCCACATCGAAGCAGTTCGCAAAGCGGATAAGACGGCAGTCGAAGTAGTCGTGGCAGCCGCACTCCAAGCAGCGAGACGCCTCGCGGAGCGCCTGCTCCTCGGTAAAGCCGAAGTAGATGGGCTCGAAGTTGTCGCGGCGCTCCTCCGGCGTAAGGCCCGGCATCTTCTCGCGCTTTTGCTTGGGCTCGTCCTCGAAGTCCTCGGGCGTTTTCTCCTGCGTGACGAAGTAGGGTACCTTGGCGCGGACCTCGTCGCCCTCAAGGAAGTTGTTTATGCAGAGCGCTGCCTTCTGGGCCTCGGCGATGGCCTGGATGGCGATGCCGGCACCACGGTTCGTCACGTCGCCCGCCGCGAAGACGTTGTCGAACGCCGTACGGAAGGTCATCTCGTCGCAGGCGATGGTACCGCGCGGAGATAGCAGCTCAGGTGCCACACCCTCGCAGTCCGCACCTTGGCCGATGGCCATGAGCACGTCATCGATGGGGATGTCCTCGGTCTTGCCCTCCACCGGAACAGGGCGACGACGACCAGAGGCGTCCGGCTCGCCAAGCTCCATGACTTGGAGACGCATTCCTGTGACATGGCCGTTCTCGCCATAGAACTCAATGGGATTGGTGAGGAATTTGAAGGTCACGCCCTCTTCCTCGGCTTCCTCGATCTCCACATCCGCCGCCGGCATCTCGTTGCGCGTGCGGCGATACACCACGTAGACCTCCTTGGCACCAAGGCGCACGGCGGTGCGGCAGCAGTCCATGGCAGTGTTTCCACCACCGCAGACGGCGACGCGCTCGCCAAGTGCGGGATGCTCTCCCATGCCAAGCTGCTCCAAGAAGTCGATGCCACCATGAACGCCCTCAAGGTCCTCGCCGGGCACCCGCATGTTCAACGAGCGCCAGGCGCCAATGGCCAAGAGCACGGCATCGTAGCGGTTGCGCAGATCCTCGAAGTCGATGTCGCGACCCAGGCGAACGCCGGTCTGCACCTCCACGCCCGCATCGAGAATGATCTGAATCTCGCGATCGAGCACTGCTTTGGGCAGACGATACTCGGGGATGCCGTAACGCAGCATCCCACCGAGCTTGGGCTGCTGGTCGAAGATCGTCACCGCATGCCCGTAGCGACGCAGGAAGTATGCCGCGGTAAGACCCGCAGGTCCGCCGCCCACGATGGCCACATGCTTGCCCGTGCTGGGCTCGCACGTCACCTTGTAGGGATCGCCATCCGCCTCGACCTTGTCGGCTGCAAAGGCTTTGAGGAAGGCGATGGATATAGGCTCCTCCACCATCTTGCGACGACACGCGTCCTCGCAGGGGTGCGGGCACACTCGGCCAATGGAAGCCGGCAGGGGAAACGCCTCATAGATGGTAGACACAGCGTCCTTGTAGCGACCTTCGCGAATCTCTCCCACGTACTTTTGGCAGTCGGTCATGGCTGGGCAGTTGAGCTTGCAGGGCCCACGACAGTCGCCGGTGTGGTCCGAGAGCAGAAGCTCCAGTGCGGTCTTGCGAGCACGCGTCACGCGGTCGGTCTTGGTGCTTACCACATATCC
>CACXZL010000110.1 GCA_902772085.1 uncultured Coriobacteriaceae bacterium
CTGCCACTCGCCATTCTCTCACCCATCTCACTCGTGGGAATCGTAGTCATCATGGTCCTCGCACCTGATGTGTCGCCCTTCCTCTATCGCGGTGGCATGCTACTCGTATCAATCCTCACGGTTTTCGTGATCGCAGGAGCGCTCGATCGAAAATCGATGCTCTCAAGGTTTTTTTCAGCCGCCCCACTCGTATGGCTCGGCAAGCGTTCCTTTGGCCTCTATCTCTGGCATTTCCCTCTTTTCCAAATCTTCAAGGTTACGCACAACACGACCTCCCCTCTCATGGTGGTACTCGCCCTCGCTCTTTCGTTTGCGCTGTCTGAAGTCACCTATCAGCTCATAGAGCAACGTATCTCAAAGAACCACCTGCCCTTGGTCATAAGCGAGGACATGATGGCGTATGGCGGCGTCGAACGTGTCCTATCGCTTATCCCAGCGTTTTTTGTCGTCGCGTCTCTGTTGACGGCAGGCATTGGCCTGGCTATTGTTCCTGACGAGGCAGCTGTACCCGAGGACGCCATAAAGAGCACGGGAGCTGGCGCTGCAGAAGCCATGGACCTCTCGAATCGCAAAAACTCATCAAGCTCGGATAGCACAAAACGAGATTCATCGAGTAGCGACAGCAGCAGTTCGTCCAACAGTGAAGACAGTAAGTCCGATAGCTCATCAAGCAGCTCGTCCAGCAGTACAAATGATATTCCCACGGGCAGCATCGTACTCGAAGCCTCAAGCAAAGACGTAAAGGAGGGCATCTACAGCCCTGTCATCATCGCCGACTCCGTCGCGGGTGATGCAGACTGGTACTTCAAGGACCACACTCCCGATGCGCTGCTCGACAGCTACATCGGTCGACGTCCTGACCAGGCTCTCGAGGTGCTCAAGGGATATCTCGAGCAGAACGTAGTCGGCAATATCGTGGTTCTTGACTCCTTCTCAAACGTGCCAGCCACCGATGCCACCATGAAAGAGCTCATCGAGGCATGCGGAAAGCGTCGTGTCTACCTCGTGAACGTACGCATTCCCGAGGTCGAACAAGAGCAGATCAACAAACAAATCGCTCGCTTTGCGAAGGATTACGACAACGTGACGCTCATCGACTGGTACGCATACAGCGAAGGCCACGACGATTGGATCTACCCCGATGGCGAGCATCTGACGCCCGAGGGGCAACCTTACTACGTCGACATGATCACAAATGCCATCGCAAAGGACTTTGTCGAGGACGGCGGCACAGCCAAAGCCGCAAAGTAACGTTCTAGGACAAAACCCAGATGGGTCATGCACAGTCGCGTGCATGACCCATGTGGGTTTTCACCATCCTCCCCATACCGTTCTCTACCGTCCATCGGTATGTCGGGCCACATGAGATGCAGAGGGTATAAACTTCTTTCTGTCTGTTTGTGGAAGGGAGAAACGCTATGGAAATGCTACTCATGTTTGTATTGGCCCTCTTGCCTATACTCTGGCTCGTGCTTGCACTCTGCGGCATGAAAATGGAGGCATGGAAGGCGAGCCTTGGTGCACTTCTGGTGTCGGCAGTGCTGGGCATCTTCGTATGGAAAATGACACCATACAACGCGTTCACTGCTGCTCTGGAAGGCATGGCGATGGCAATCTGGCCTATCGTGATCGTCATCATCGCAGCGGTGTTTACCTACAACCTCACGGTGCACACAGGAGCGATGGAGACCATCAAGGGCATGCTCACGTCAGTGTCGAGCGACATGCGCGTGCTTGTCTTGCTCATCGGTTGGTGCTTCGGTGGGTTTCTCGAGGGCATGGCAGGCTTTGGTACTGCCGTAGCCATTCCGGCATCGATGCTCATGGCTCTAGGCTTCGACCCCATCACGGCGATTCTTGCCTGCCTCATCGCGAACGGCGTGCCCACAATGTTTGGCTCGATTGGCATACCTACGACGACGCTTGCGAGCATCACGGCACTCGATCCTACCAACCTCGCGCTAATGCAGGCTCTTCAAGTGGCTCCATTCGTCATCATCACCCCGTTCCTCATGGTCATGCTCGTAGGCGGTGGCCCGAAGGCCCTCAAGGGTGTGCTTCCCATCACGCTCATCACCGGCGTTGTCGTAAGCGTCGCTGAGATTGCCGCCGCCGCTTTCATCGGCGCAGACCTCCCCATGGTAGTCGCCGCCGTCGCCGCCCTCATCGTCACGTTCTTGGTGGCGCTCAAGATGAAGGGTGAGGTGCCGGCGGAGTACGCACTCGAGACGCCAAAGAGCGATGAGGTCCTTACGCCAAAGAAGGCACTTACGGCATGGGCTCCGTTCATCCTGATCTTCGTCGTTCTCGTCCTCACCTCTAAGCTCGTCCCCTTCATCAACGGCCCGCTCTCATCCATCAAGACCACGGTAAACATTTATAAGGGAGACCCGGCCGCCACGCTTACCTTCACATGGATAAACACTCCTGGCGTGCTGATTCTCATCTGCGGCATCGTAGGTGGCATCATCCAGGGTTGTCCCTTTGGTGAGATGATGGGTGTCCTCGGTGCTACCTGCAAGCAAATGTCCAAGACCATTCTGACGATGCTCGCCGTACTTGGCTGCGCAAAGATCATGGGATACTCTGGCATGATCGCAAGCATCGCCGCGTTCTTTGTAAACACGCTCGGTGGATTCTACCCGCTCATGGCTCCAGTGCTCGGCGCACTCGGCACCTTCGTGACCGGTTCTGGCACCTCGAGTGAGGTCTTGTTTGGCTCGGTTCAGCAGCAAGCCGCTGCAGCCATCGGCGCAAACGAGTACTGGCTGTGCGCCGCAAACTCGCTTGGCGTCTCTGCTGGCAAGATGCTCTCTCCGCAATCCATCGCCATCGGCACCGCCTCATGCGGTCTCGTGGGCAAGGACGGCGAGGTCTTGGGCAAGATCGCTCCGTACGCCTTCGGTTTTGTCATCATCATGGCCTTGTTGATCCAAGGTGGCGTGATGCTCGGCCTGGGCATGTAGTCCTCTCCTACCCCACATACTCAGAAAGCCCCTCTTCGGAGGGGCTTTCTTTTTGTCAGACGTTGTGTCGCGCTCACCACGCTCGACGCGCTTGTGCAGTTACAGTCGGTCTGCCATCGTGAGAATGAGGTGGCTCGTCTTTTCCCAACCCAAACACGGATCGGTAATCGACTTGCCAAACACCTCTCCGCCTACGGGCTGTGCACCGTCCTCCAGATAGGACTCTATCATGAACCCGCGGAACAAATGCGCGATGGTCTTTGAGCGCGCCACACTGTCAAGCACCTCATTGCATATGCGCATCTGCTCTATCGGACGTTTGCCTGAGTTGTCGTGATTGCAGTCCACTATAACTGCAGGATTCGCAAAATCGCCCCCGCAATACGTGGATGCCAGATGCTCCAGATGCTCGTAGTGATAATTCGCATGCCAACGGCCATCGGATCCAATGCGTCCACGAAGCACCGCATGTGCCAAGTCGTTGCCCGTTGTCTCGACTTCCCAGTTGCGGTATATGAACGTCTGAGGCTGTTGTGCGGCATAAATCGAGTTGAGCATAACGCTCATGCTTCCACCCGTGGGGTTCTTCATACCCACCGGTACCGACACGCCACTTGCCACCAGACGGTGCCCTTGATTCTCCACCGAGCGCGCACCCACCGCCACATAAGAGATCAAGTCAAAGAGATACTGGTGATTCTCCGGGTAGAGCATCTCGTCTGCTTATAGCCTGTACCCTTGGTCCTTGGCTTGTTTGTGTAGACACGTGGCACGAGAACGATCTTGTCTTGCACCGACTCGCGCAGCTTGGCGAGACGAGACACGTACTCGAGCACCGCGTCTTCCCTATCGGCGGAGCACGGACCCACCACCACCAGCAGCTTGCCGCTCTTGCCCGTAATCGCATCCGACACCTCTGTGTCAAATGCCTCTTTTGCAGTTTGGAGCTCGGGAGAGAGGGGCATCTCTTCACGGATTTCCTTTGGTATCGGTAGCATTCTCTTAAAGTTCATGGACATGCATATCACCTCGCGCAGTTCAAAGGGCAGGCGTTGTTTGCACGTTTCCCGTCTGCCATAACTCATGCGTGCACGAGGTAGAATTATACACGTCAAACAAATGCAACGGTTCTTCACCGCGCACGGATTCCAAGGTCTTAACAATCGAATCGTGGAGCGTTGAATCGTGCAATCGATAGGTTGTTTGCAATTGAAGGAGGAGATCATGCCCTGTACGACCATATTGGTAGGAAGGAATGCAAGCAACGATGGATCCACCATCGTCGCGCGCAACGAGGACTCCGCGAACGGCGAGTTTACGCCAAAAAGGTTCGCTGTGGTTAGGCCAGAAGAGCAGCCAAGGACCTACCGTAGCGTTTTGAGTCATGTGACGATTGAGTTGCCAAACAATCCTATGCGTTACACCTCGTTGCCAAACGCTCTCTCAAACGAGGGCATATGGGCAGCCGCAGGCATCAACGAGGCAAACGTAGGCAT
This sequence comes from uncultured Coriobacteriaceae bacterium, assembly GCA_902772085.1. Taxonomy (GTDB): domain Bacteria; phylum Actinomycetota; class Coriobacteriia; order Coriobacteriales; family Atopobiaceae; genus RUG440. The sequence continues at coordinate 4,463 of CACXZL010000110.1, forward strand.
GAGCGCCACCGAAACCATTACGTCAAACGAGCGCGTACTAGCCGCCGATCCTCTCATACGATACATTCCAGAGCGTGGTACCAAAGGCGCTGCCGACTATGTGCCCGCACGAACTGGCGGCATAGGCGAGGAGGACATGGTCACACTAGTCCTCCCCTATATCCATAGTGCGCGCGAAGGAGTGCTCCGTCTCGGCTCGTTACTGGAGCAATACGGCACATACGAGATGAACGGTGTCGCGTTCCATGACGCGGAGGAGATATGGTGGCTCGAAACCGTCGGAGGTCACCATTGGATTGCGCGGCGCGTACCCGACACCTGCTACGTCGCCATGCCAAACCAGCTCGGCATAGATCGCTTCGACCTCGCAGACGCCGAGGGCTTGGGCCAAGAGCATCTTTGCTCACGCGACCTCAAGGCTTTCATGCGCGAGAACGACCTCGACCTCATGATGCGAGATGGGGGTGGCAGAAGTGCCACAGGCGAGGGACCAGACGTGTTTAATCCGCGGCTCGCGTTTGGTAGCGCCAGCGATGCAGACCATGTATACAACACGCCTCGCACCTGGAACATCCAACGACACTTGAATCCACATGCATGCGTATGGGATGGTCCCACGGCTGACTATGGTCCTGAATCCGACGATATCCCATGGTGCCGTCGTCCTGAGCACAAAATCACATCCGAGGACGTGAAGCACGTGCTCTCCCTTCATTATCAAGGGACGCCCTACGATCCGTACGGACGTCCTGGAAGCCCCGACATGCGCGGAAAGTATCGCACCATCGGCATAAACCGCACGAGTCAGCTGAGCGCCACGCAGATACGATCCCATACCAAGCAGGGTATACGCGCTTGGCAATGGATCGCCTTTGGAAGCAATGTCTTCAATGCATTCGTGCCCTTGTTTGCAAACGTCGACGAGGCCCCCGCATACTTCTCCACCACCGAGGAGACCGTTTCCACCGAGAGCTTTTATTGGGCAAATAGGCTCATAGGCGCCCTGGCCGATGCAAGCTACGTTTCGTCACTCCCCCACGTGGAACGCTATGCAGAGAAGCTCGTGAGCGAGGCGCGACGGATACTTTTCGAGACGGAGAAGAATGGTACTGCACCGGAGCGGGCAAACGAGGAAATCGCAGCCCTCACTCGCAAGCTCACCGACGAGCTCCTTGGCAGAGTTCTGCATGAGGCGAGCATGGGCATGCGCAACGCGTTTTCCCGATCGGACAGCTAATTCAAGCAACCCATACCGTGCGGCGTCAGATCCTAGTAGCGCCGCACGCCAAAACTGGACTCCCCCTCCACAAGGGTGACGGCGCGTTCTGAGCCGATGCTCCAGTCATTGCCAAAACCCGTTACCAAAGCGGTGAGACGTCGCAAAAACGACGCATGTCCTTCGGGGATGCCCTGTACTTCCGCCGTCACCGTGCCATCGCGCTCGTTGCGCACCCAACCCGTAAGTTCGTCTTTGCGCGCGCAGGTGACGCAGGCAAACCTGAATCCCCTGCCTTGTACATGACCTATGAAACGATAGCGTACGCGTTCTACCCGTTCGGTCGATTCCATGGCATTCCTTCCATCCCAACGACTCGCAACACATGACCTGTTACCATCATAGGGTAAACTAACGGCGAAAGCGGCAACCGATGCAATGCACCTACTGCGGAAAAGAACTTGAGGACGGCACTACGACTTGTGGACGATGCGGCGCAGACCTATCTGCTGACACATTCACACGTCGAATCGTACATACCATCCTCTACGCAGCAATCATGATCGTCTGCATTTCCCTGCTCATCTACCTTGTACTCTACTGGCATGAGACGCAGGTCCTCAGCATGCATCCCTTTGGCTAGTCAATCGAGCGAGCACGCAATACGTCTTGGTACGAGACACCCGCCCGCTGAGCCAGCTCGACAACTGACTTGTGCTCGGGATACTCGCGCATCTCACCGTTCGGCAACGTCACACGCTTCGTCACGAGCATCCCATAGGGCGTCTGCCTTTCACCCTTCTCGCGCGCAAGCACCGTACGTTGCATGGGATAACGGCGTATGCCGATGGTCGTAGTCTCTTGAAAGAGCACCTCCTCCATGATGGGTATCTTCTCATCGTCACAAAGCACCTCGATCTGATAGGCAGGTCGATTGCTCTTCATATAGACTGGTACAAAATGCGCCTCGCGCGCCCCAAGTTCGAAAAGCCGGTCTAACACATATCCCAAGGCCTCGCCCGTGCAGTCGTCGACTTCAGTCTCGAGCTTCCAAATCGAGCTCTCTGGCACATTCGTATAGACGGATGACGTGCCGTGTGCTGAGATCTCCTCCATGAGCAAGGCTCTTACGGCACTGCGCGGCTTGTAGTCACGTTTGCCGGTACCCCAACCGCTCGACAAGAGCCTGTATTGCTCGGGGAGAGAGTCTCTCGTGCTCAATGCAGCAGCTATCGCCGCGCCGGTAGGCGTCACAAACTCCCCCTTGCGATGAAGCCTGCGCAACACGAGTCCATATGCTTCGACAATGTGCGCAACGGCAGGCACAGGTATGGGCAAGACGCCGTGCGCACAGCGAATGTGCCCCTCTCCCTCCGCCAAAGGAGAGACCACGATGTCATCCACCCCCAAATCCTCCAAGCACCAAGCCACCGCCACAACGTCCACGATGGAGTCCACGGCTCCGACTTCATGGAAATGCACGGTTTCCTTCGTTGCCCCGTGTGCCTTTGCCTCAGCCTCGGCAACGACCTCAAATACGCTCATCGCCTTCTTTTTCGCCTCGGCAGAAAGTGAAGATCGCTCAATGATTGCCCGTATGTCGGCAAGATTCCGGTGCTCATGGTGATGATGTCCATGCGGATGCTCGTTATGCACACGACGCTCGTGCACGTGAGCATCGTGTGCATCGTCGTCATGGTGATGTGCATGGCAGTGATCTCGAGCCACGTGATCGTGGTCGTGACGATGCGCATGCGCGTCCTCACCATCCACGTCGCCAAAGAGCCATGCCATATCGTGGTCGTGATTCTCATGAGCTTGGTCGACAATCACATCAAAGTCACAGCCTTCAAAGGCACCGACACTCTTTCGCCCAATCCGAATCTCATATCCCTTAAGGCCCAGACTCGCCAGCGCCTTCTTGAGACCCTCTTCACCAGCTCCCACGTCAAGCAACGAGCCCACTACCATATCGCCACTTATACCGGTATCGCACTGTAAATACAAGACTCTTGCCATCATTGCTCCTCGTCTATCTTTTCACGCGCACGTGATCAATTAGCGCTGCCTGAAACCCTGCGCCAAAACCATTATCTATGTTTACCACTGAAGTGCCGCTCGAGCATGAGTTGAGCATGGAAAGCAATGCAGACACGCCGCCAAATGATGCACCATACCCCACGCTCGTAGGACAAGCTATCACCGGACAGCTGCAAAGCCCCCCTATCACGCTGGCGAGCGCTCCCTCCATACCGGCTACGGCCACTACCGCGCTAGCCTGCTGCAGCAACGGAACGATCGACAAGAGCCTATGAATACCGGCGACGCCCACATCATAGGCACGTCGCACCTCGCTTCCCATCATTTGCGCGGTAATGGCCGCCTCCTCTGCGCAATACAGATCGCTCGTACCCGCACAAGCCACTACCACATAGCCGTTGCCATTTGGTTCGGGTGCATCACCAATGGTCATGATGCGTGCACACTCATGAAAGACGACCCCACGCCCCGCACAAACCTCATCGTTGCGCAGGCCTTCCCGCACGAGCTGGGCCTTCGCTTCGTCGACACGCGTTACGAGCACACAATGCTGTCCGCCCCCAATGAGCGAACGGGCAATGCCCACAATCTGCTCTGCAGACTTTCCAGCGCCATAGATGACCTCAGAAGCGCCCGTACGCACCCCTCGATGCAAATCCGGCTTGGCATATCCCAAATCCTCAAAAGGTGCCATCCCTACTTTTGTGAGCGCATCGTCGACTCCCACTCGACCACGCTTCACGTCCTCTAGTAGACGACGTAGCTCATCTCTTTCCATGAAGACCGTACACCTCTTCTATAAGTTTTTGATATATCGCCGTCAGCGGGCACGACCAGGAGCATTCATCCTATGGGCTATTTGTTCCAATCGCTCATCTTGCTGAGGTCTTGACCCTTTACCTCATTCTTATCGCTCTTCTGGACCAAATTACCCGTAGGCTTCTCAAAGAACGTCACCTGAAGATTCGAGGTGAAAGACCCTCCTGCCCCACCAGATCTACCGCGCTGTGACTGAGAATCTGCAATCTGCAGTGCATCGATTTGGCATGGGTAAGGCCCGCGGGCGATGTTTTGGGCTATGGAACGGGCCTCCTCATAGCTTGTAGTGCCAAAGGTGATAGTTCCCACACGATGCACCGTTCCATCGTCCTCGCTGAGTTCGGGGTTGTCAAACGACATGCTATACTCAGTGGAGGTTGCAAGTACGCCATTGAGATACGCCATGAGGTTCTGGGTATTGTCGTAATTGGGCAAATGCACGGGTGCAAATCCCTTTGCCTCATAGTCCTCTATGGCCTTCTTCATGCTCGTCATGGCCGCGGCACGCGATTGATTCATCGTGAACTCGTCCTGTGCAGCAGCAATCTCCGAGTTCAGCGTATTGACCTGATTCTGGATGTTTACAAACACCAGCTGATACCAAGCGATAATGATTGCCACAAATGCGAGGAGCGCCAAAAGAACTTTTTCACGTGTCGAGAATGTATACGTAAGCATGCTAGCTCTCCTTGCCTTCCGGGGTCACAAGGGTAACCACAAGCGTCGATACCGTGTTTTGACCTTCTGCATTTTGGGTAGTGGCGGTGGACACGTTCACGCTCTGCACCATCTCCTGGGTTTCAAGATCCTTCGCAAGGTTTCCCACCGTATCAAGCGGCACATTGTACAGCGTAAGCGTCAAGGTTTCGTCAGCGAGCGATATGGAGGTCACCGTCGTCACGGGCATGACACGTTGCTCCACCATATCCAAAACAGCTATGGCGTCAGCCGATCCCTCACCATAGCGAGCCGTGAAGGCATCAAACGATTCCTTAACACTATCGTACTCTCCAGCGGAAGCGTTGGTTGCTGCCAGCAAAGCGCGCTGCTCCGCGAGTTCTCCTTCTTTTTTGTTGAGCATGTCAAGCTGGTCGAGAACGCCAAACTTCACGAACACCGCAATACCGATGGTCAACAGTATACCAACGAGAATGACCTTGCGTATGTCTGTGCTCTGCTCGTCGCCCTGGTAGAGATTCATCGTGGTCTTGCTGGGGAAAGCACTTGACCCCATGCGAGAACCACGTCCAAGTTTCCCAAAAACTTCCGAGAAGTTAATGTCTTTCTT
>CACXZL010000111.1 GCA_902772085.1 uncultured Coriobacteriaceae bacterium
CAAAAAAGCATATACGCAACAACCTCTACTATAAGCGCGACATGCTCTTTCTCGTCACGTCGCCGCTCATGGAGCGTCATTTCAAAGCCCAGTGCAGCATCGACGAAGACAAGCTCATACGAGCTGGCTATCCTTGCGTGGCGTATCCGAATCCCGAAGAGGCCAAGACGTTTGACCACCGGATCGTTCGGACGGGCCCTGGCCAGCATCTCGCCCTCTATGCGCCGACGTACCGTGACTACGTGGGCGACTCGCTGGACGAAGCGCTGCCGGATTTCGACAAGCTCGTGCAGGTGCTGCGAGAAAAGAGCCTGAGGCTCATCATAAAAGTCCATCCAAACATGACGAAGAGCCGCACGTTCCTGCATATGAAGAGAAGGTACCAAGCATGCTCGGAGCTTTTGTTTTGGGACAACGACAACGATATCTACGAGGTTCTTGATCGCATCGAGCTCGCCATCGTGGACTACTCGTCCATGTTTTATGACCTCATGGCAAGGGGAGTCCGCCACTTCATCCGCTACACGTATGACTTCGAGCACGAACGGCGGACGAGGGAGTTTGCGCTGGATTACCACGAGCACACGTGTGGGAGCGAGTGCAAGACGTTCGATGAGCTGCTGCGGGCGATGAGAACCTACGATCAGCGTGACGATACGGCTGAGATCGAGCGGCTCGTCAGACTTTTCTGGGAGTACGACTCCGAGGACACCTTTGACGTCATTGTAGAGCGGGCATTGCAGTTTGAGCCCGATCCCTCGTACGTGCTGCCCACCCTGTACAGCTTCGACATCTTCGATACGCTCATCGCGCGCAGCACGCACGTGCCCGAAGGCATCTTTTACCACGTCAAAGAGCGGATTGCCGCGTCGTGCCTTGGATACCCTGCGTATTTCGCCCGCAACTACGTTGATATTCGCATGTGGTGCGAGAGCGATGCGCGCAACTACCACGACCGTTCGCCACGCCTCTTGGAGCAGGGACGCACGGAGATATCCTTCGACGAGATATTTACCCGTATGGCGGCGACGTATGGGCTTTCCGCCGCCCAGGCCGAGCAACTCAAAGCGTGGGAGCTCGAGGCGGAGAAGGCGTGCTCCGTCCCCATCCCCTCGCGTATCGAGCGGGTAAAGGCGCTGGTAGAGCAAGGCGAGGACGTCGTGCTCATCAGTGATATGTACTTGCCCCAGGAATTCGTGAAGGAGCTGCTGGAGCAAGCGGACCCTGCGCTCGCCGTGCTTCCGCTGTTTCTCTCGAGTGACCGCGGAGGACAGAAGACCAAGAAGGCCTTGTTTTTGGACGTGTATCACACGCTGGACTATGGCTACGGGTCGTGGATCCATTGCGGGGACAGCTACAAAGCCGATTACGACGTGCCCAGGTCTTTGGGCATCACACCGGATCCCTGCGACGGCGCGATGCCGTTTGCCGAGTTCGAGCATGGCCTCGTGGGGCATGCCCAGTCGTTCGACGCCTATCGGCTCGCCCATATGCTGGCGGTGTACCGGATGAGCGATGCGTCCCACGACTACTTGAGCAAGAAGTATTTCACGTACGCCATATGCTCGCTCTACTTCGTGCCCTATGTCCTCTGGGCGGTCCGTGATGCCTGTGCGCGGCACGTGCAGACGCTGTACTTCATCTCGCGCGATGGCTATCTGCTGAAACTCGTGGCAGATGAGGCCATACGCGTCTTGGGACTGCCTATACGTACGAAGTATCTCTACGGCTCGCGCAAGGCATGGCGACTTCCTTCGCAGATCGACGCCATTGACGACGATTTCTTTACGCGCTTTGGCAACTTTGCCGCCACGAGAAACTACGAGCGCATCGTGGAAAGCTCCTTTGTGAACGAAACCGAGTTCTTGCGCCTCTTCCCCTCGCTCGCATCTCTCAAGGGCATGGACCGCGACCTGTCAAAGACCGAGCTCGACGAGGTGCGGCTGGTGCTTTCGCGATCTGACGAGTACCGACGCATGTTGCTGCAAAAGGCTGCCGAGGAACGGCCGCTGGTAGATGCGTATCTGCGCCAGGAGATCGATTTCAGTGAAAGATATGCCTTTGTGGAGTACTGGGGACGTGGCTATACGCAGTCGTGCCTGAGACGGCTGATCAACCACGCGGCTGGTGAGCGGAAGCGTTGCGAGTTCTATTACGCTCGCTCCATCTACCTCACCGTCGGCGACGACGTTCGGCTCAACTACTCCGCAAACACTCAAGAGCTGCTCTTCGTGGAGTCATTGTTTGCAAACCATCCCTATGAGAGCGTCACGGGATATGCGTATGGCGCGAATGGCCATATCGAGCCCGTGATGAATGCGCGCGTCTGCGACGCCGAGCTCTTCGAGGACCTGAATGAGTGTCTTGTGCAGTTCACGCGCGATTATCTGGGTCTTCCCAAGGGCGATGAGGACGCCCTTGGTCGCACGCTCTTTGACTGGGCGCTGAGGCATTACGGCGCCAACGAAGACAAGGAGCCGTATATCTCGCACCTTGCCCACCTTACCGATGCCGTCGAGCTCAATGGCGAGTCCAGCGTGTTTGCGCCGCAGTTCACGATGGGGTCCTTCATGGTGCGTGCCCGAGAGGGTCGCTGGCCGGACACCAAGAGCACGCGGATGTCGGTGGCCCAGTCAAACGTGGTCGTTCAGAAGCTCTACTTTGTGCTGAAAGGCATATATGACGAGGAAAGCGCGCAGGCGGATGCACACGGCAAGCTCTACAAGCTCGTGGCGGGCAGGATCAAGAAGTAAACGCTTGCCATGCTGTCTCTCGGTGAGAGGAGGGTAAACAAATGCCTAGTCCAAGTCACGTCTTGCATGCGTGGTGTCCCCCTTTTGCAAAACGCATCCTGTCCCCGCGAGAGGACGACTCCGAGACGCACCAAAAGGAGGCACCCTTTGCGGCAACTGCCTGGAGGGAGTGCCGGGCAGCGGAGCCAAAGGCTGCTCCTCAGCGCGATGCTCTGGTGAGCGTCATCGTGCCCATCTACAACGTATCGGAGTTCCTCGAGCAGTGCCTCACGAGCGTCTTGGCGCAAACGCATGAAAACCTTGAGGTCATATGCGTAAACGATGGGTCCACCGACGACTCACTCGAGATCATCCGGTCGTTCGAGCGGCAAGACAAGCGCATAAAGGTGATAGACAAACCCAATGCGGGGTATGGGCACTCGGTCAATCGGGGGATCGAGGCGGCGCACGGCACCTGGATTGCCATCGTGGAGCCAGACGACTTCATAGATGCTCGTATGTACGATGAGCTTCTCGCTCATGCGATAGCCCCGGATGGCTGGCTTGCCGACGTGGTGAAGAGCTCGTATTGGCAGTATTTCGACACGGGGGAAGGCGCGACTTCAAGGATTGAGAGGCCGAGCTTGGGAACGCACATGCCCGCGCGGTGCGAGGAGCTCAAGATATGGGATGACTGCGAGGTCATGAGGCATCATCCGAGCATTTGGTCGGCGATCTATCGCAGGGAGTTTCTTGAGACGTTCCACATACGCATGGTGGAGGCACCTGGCGCAGGCTGGACCGATGGCCCGTGGCTCTTTGAGACCATGCTTCAGGCGCAGGCAGTGATGTGGGTGCCGGCGGCGTATTATTACTACCGACTGTCCAACCCAAATGCCTCAAGCGTGTTGCGCGACTACCATCCGCCCTTCGATCGCTTGCGCGAGATACGCGGCATCTACGAGCGTCTCGGCATCACGCACAAGCCGCTCGTGCGTGCTCTGTACGAGCGCACGCTCAACAACATCATGCTCTCCGTACTTGACCGATCGGGGTTCGACGAGTCGGAAGAGGAGCTCCACGGGCTTATCGTGGAAGCGTTTGCGTCCATGGATCCCGCCATTCTGTATGAGGACGAGAACGGCATTTCTTTGCGGTGCAAGGAGTATCATCGCGACATCATGGGCTTGAAGTTGCGCGAGGTGGCGCCGCATGCCGCTCCTGATAAGCTGCGCGTGAGCGTGGTGCTGCCCCTCCACAACGACCGGGAAGGATTGTGGCCGACGCTTCTGGACTTGTTGGGGCAGGATTTAGAGGATTTCGAGGTTCTGTGCTACAACTGCGATTCGCATGACCGTGCGGCGCGCATCGCATCTGACGTGGGGCGGATTGACGCACGCGTGAGGCTTGTGCCAAGCGAAGCCCAAGCCGTCGCAGAGGGCTTCAACCAAGGCATGGCTGATGCCCGTGGCGATGCGACGCTCTTTCTGCGGCCAGGCGTGCGCCTTGGGTCGAAGTCGTTCTTGTCGACGCTGGTAGACGGGCTTTTTGGCGAGGATGGGCGTGAGGTCAGCGCAAACGCGTGCGTAGGCGTACCGGGTGGTATGAGTCGCGCGAAGGACTTCGTGGCTCTTGCGGCCGTGGCGCCTCTTGGCGTGTATGCCTGCGCGTATCGCACGCGTTGGCTTCGCGAAAGCGCCTTGCGCTTCGCTTCCCAGGGCGATGAGGACGGCTCGGCGTTTTTGTTGGGGAGCCTGCTTCTGGCGCGGGATGCGACAAGTGTGGTCGATGCACGGGTGAGGACCGGGTTGCGCGATGAGCTGAGCAGGAGGTCGTTTGCGGATGAGCGCGAGCTCGTGGCGTCCGAGAGGGCTCGTCTGGATACGCTTGCGGACGCATATGACGAGTTCGCCGCGCATGGCGAGCTTGACGCGCTGCGCACCTATGTCTTGCGCCAGGTGTGGTGTGCCTTGGGCTTCATGGGACGCTTTGGCGCGGGCGAGAAGTACTACTCCATGCTCCGTGATGTCCTGTACGATGAGAAGCTGCGCGTACTCGATGGTCCAAAGGACGTGGCGGGATGTTTGGACGTGCACGCAAGCGTGGAAGAGGCGTTTTGGGGCGACTACGACGCTTTCATTTCCACTCACTATAGCGATGCCATGCGCGAGCGCGCATCTCTCGAGAGGGCCATCGAGGTCATCCGCGGCACGGGCTCATACAAGCTCAGTCGCAAGATCTCAAAGATCGTGAAGACACTCGATATCAAAAGAATATTGGCATAAAGGCTTTAGCGCCTTTTTGACATCCCCTATACCGGGTGGAGAGCTGCGGAGTTAACTGCTAAACTAAGGAGGTTGATTCACACGTCACGCCTACGCATGGAGGTACCTCGCACATGGTTGACTTCAAGCTCTCAAACATCCTGCTCGAGCACAACGAGCGGTTCTATCAGTACCCCAAGCTGTTTTATCGTTCTGCAAATGACATCGTGGAAGGGGAGAATGGCGAGAGCCTGCTCGTGAGGGACACCACCTACGACTTCGGCACGTACTTCAACTGCTGCTCGGTGGGAAAGTGGCGCACCTACACGACGGTCGACGAGGTGCATGTGCGTTTTGAGCTGCGAGGGAGGGCGTATCTTTCATTCTATGGCCTGAAGTTGCAGCCTATAGGTTACGGGATGACGGAGCTGAGCAGCGAAATCGTGGAAAGCGATGACTTTCAGGTCATCGATTACGCCTTTCCAAAGACCGATGACGAGCTGGTGGCATTCAAGATTACGACCCTCTCGCCGGCGGCCGTTCGCAACGGCTACTACTATGCGCCGGTAGACGAGCGCGACATCCGCAAGGTGCATCTCGCCCTGGCGACCACGACGTTCAGGAAAGAGGCTTACATCACCCACAACGTGGCGCTCTTCAAAAACGAGGTCAAAGCGGGTGACGATCCCTGCGCGGGCCACGTGTCTATGATCGTGGTGGACAACGGCCGCACGCTTGATCCCGCCACCCTCGAAGGCGACAACGTCTGGGTGTACCCAAACAAAAACGTCGGTGGTTCGGGCGGATTTGCACGCGGCATGATGGAGGCGAAGCGTCTGCCCGTCGACGAGGCGGTGACGCACGTGCTCATCATGGACGATGACATCTCGCTATCCTCCGAGAGCGTGAAGCGTACGTTCAACCTGTTGTCCCTCGTAAACGATGAGTATGCCGAGGCGTTCGTGAGCGGTGCGATGTTTTCGCTTGGCGATCAGTATGCCCAGGTGGAGGACGTGGGCTTCACGAGCCAGCGAGGGCACTTCGGCCCCGTGAAACGACCGGCTCGCATGGTCGACCTGCGCGACATCGTGCAAAACGAAGGCAGTCTGCCCCCGTACGAAAACAAATACGCGGCCTTCTGGTATTGTTGCATTCCCATGAAGACCATTCAGGAGAAGGGTCTGCCCCTGCCGCTCTTCATCCGCTACGACGATGCGGAGTATGGCCAGCGGTGTGCGCCGAAGTTCATGACGATGAACGGCATA
>CACXZL010000112.1 GCA_902772085.1 uncultured Coriobacteriaceae bacterium
GAACTCAGGCACCGCCACGGTAGGTGAGGTCTTGGACTTCTCCATCGCCCCCTACGGCAGCACCATCAACGACTACGTCAGCGCGAGCGCATACGCGGGGGTTCCCTCTGAGGTTCGTGACTTCGTGCGTTCGGTCGTCTCGACCGACAGGGACTACGCCACGAAGGTGGCGACCGCCCTCGACGGAGCCGCCACCAACGAAGACGAGCGAGCGGCAAGGATCGACGAGGCCTTGTCGTTGTGCGATGAGGCGAAAGGCGCTCTCGAGGGCATAGGGATACCCGAGGTTTCAGGCGAAAACGGCACTGCCGTGAAAGACAAGCTCGGCACGGCAAAGACCGAGTCGGCGCATAGATGGGAACTCATGAAGAGCGAGATCTCCATGCTCAAAGACACGGACACGGTAAACACGCAACGCCTTTGGAAGGTCGATGACGATGTCATGAACTCCACCGAGAAGGCCGGCGACTTGCTCGTGGAGGCCATGGAGGCATCGACAGACCGTTAGGAGGAGCCATGAGCAAAGCAGACGCGATCTTCGTGTCCATGTGCAAGGACATCTTGGAGCACGGCACCACCACGGAGGGGCAGCGCGTGCGTCCTCGCTGGGAAGACGGGACGGCCGCCTACACCATCAAGCGGTTTGGGGTATGCAATCGTTACGACCTTCGTGACGAATTCCCGGTGCTCACGCTCAGGCGCACTGGCCTCAAGAGCTGCATGGATGAGATACTCTGGATTTACCAGCGCAAATCAAACAACATCGGCGATCTCGCAACCCACATCTGGGATGCGTGGGCTGACGAGGACGGATCCATCGGCCATGCCTACGGCTACCAGGTCGGACGGATCTCCCACTATGCCGACGGCGATTTTGACCAGATGGATCGCGTGCTCAAGGACTTGCGCGAGCAACCCTTCTCTCGGCGCATCCTCACGAACCTCTACGCCTTCGACGAGCTGCACCTCATGAACCTCTATCCCTGCGCCTATAGCTGCACCTACAACGTCACGGACGACCGGCGCCCGGACGGACGCCTGACGCTCAACATGGTCCTGAACCAGCGCAGCCAAGACGTGCTGGTGGCAAACAACTGGAACGTCACCCAGTACGCCATCCTGCTCATGATGGTGGCACAAAGCGTGGGCATGGTGGCGGGAGAGCTCGTCCACATGATCGCGGACGCGCACATCTACGATCGGCATACGGACCTCGTGCGTGAGCTCATCTCCCGCCCCCAGTACGAGGCGCCGAAGGTTTCGCTCAACCCAGAGGTTACCGACTTCTATGACTTCACGACCGATGACCTTGTTGTGGAGAACTACGCGTGCGGCCCTCAGCTGAAACACATACCCGTGGCAGTATAGGGAGTACGCATGAACGCAATAGTATCGGTTACCAAGGATTGGGGCATTGGACTCAAAGGCAAGCTCCTCGTACGCAATCCCGACGACATGCGCTTCTTCAAGGAGCATACCATGGGTGGCACCGTCATCTGCGGCCAGACCACGTTCGAGAGCTTTCCCGGAGGGGCCCTTGCAGGCAGACGAAACGTGGTACTCTCGCTCGAACCCGGTTATGAGGCTCCTGGGGCGGAGGTATACGCCTCGCTCGAAGAAGCGCTCGCCGCCGTGCACGACAACAAGACCGATGATGTGTGGGTCATAGGCGGCGCCAGCATCTACCGTCAGCTCCTTCCCCACTGCGAGAAAGCCATCGTCACCAAGAACGACGTCGTGCTCCCCGCCGACACCTACTTTCCCAATCTTGATGAAGACCCCGTATGGCGCGTGGAGTCTAGGGCGGATGGGGGCGTCACGGGTTCGGGGATTCCCTACGAGTTCGTGACATACGCACGCAACCTATAATGTGCTGCACAATCCAGCCGTAGGTCATGGGCCTTGTCCAGCACGACAAGAGCATCCGTGCCACAGTGCACAACAGAACGGCACATATCCATGGTGCGAAAATGAGATGACGCTTCTTTCTGGGCAGGGTGCTTGTGGAGGGCATGCATGAACGCAATAGCAAAAAAGCGCTTGCAACGTAGCGGACAAAGATCCGAAGACCGTGCAAGCGCTTCTTTGGGCGTAGGCAACCATCGGTATCACCCACAATGGTTGCCTACGCCAACGGATAACGTACTATTTCGAGTGAGGACCGGCTTCGCGTACCGCTTCCTCCATGTTTGGATACTTCTTGGCCGCGTTCTCCTCAAACATCGCGGCAAGCTTACGCGCCTGAGAGTCATAAGCGAGCTTGTCTTTCCAAGTCTTACGCGGATTCAGCACGATGTCGGGCACCCCGTCGATATGCTGAGGCACGTCCACGTTAAAAATGTCATGATGCTTGAACTCGGCCTTCTCGATGTCGCCGTTGAGAGCGGCCGTCACCATCGCACGCGTATACGGCAGGTTGATGCGCTTGCCTTCACCGTATGCGCCGCCAGTCCAGCCGGTGTTTATGAGGTAGACCCTCGTGCCGTACTTCTCCATACGCTCGCCAAACATCTTGGCATAAAACATAGGATCCAACGGCATGAACGGCTCGCCAAAGAGCGTGGAGAACGTAGGCGTGGGCTCGGTGATGCCACGCTCCGTGCCTGCCACCTTGCTCGTAAAGCCACTCACGAAGTGATACATGGCAGCGTCCTTGCTTAAACGAGAAATCGGAGGCAGCACGCCGAAGGCGTCAGCCGTCAGCATGATGACGACCTTGGGCACGCCTCGCATAGCAGCCGACCTCGAAGTTGAAGACGCCGTCGTCCGACCAGCCGTGCTCGTCGTCGCCGATGAGGGCTCGGTTTGGATCTGCCGACAGCGTGGTCTTGCCGGTACCAGACAGGCCGAAGAAGACAGCCGTGTCGCCGCTCACGGGGTCCATGTTGCACGAGGAATGCATGGGGAGGACGTTTTCCTCTATAGGCATGAGGTAGTTCATGACCGAGAAGATGCCCTTCTTGATCTCGCCGGAGTACGCGGTACCAGCAATCACGATCTTGCGATCCTCGAAGTTGAGCAGTACGACTGCCTCGGAATGCGTGCCGTACTCCTCGGGGTCGAGCTTGAGATTGGGGGCGGAAAGCACGACGAAATCTGGGTCGCCATACTCGTCGAGCTCCTTCTTTGAAGGACGGACGAGCATCTGAGTGGTAAAGAGCGCCTGGCTCGCGAGCTCTGTGATCACGGTAAACTTGCGCGAATACTTACGCTGGGCGCCAGCCATGCCATGCACGACAAAAAGATCCTCATGGGCGAGGTGCTCACAAACGGCAGCCTTGACCTTTTCATATCCCTCGATCGAGAACGGCTTGTTTACGCTGCCCCACGCGATCTTGTCGTGCACGTCAGGCGTGTCTACAATAAAGCGGTCTTCGGGTGAGCGACCGGTATACTTGCCAGTCTTTACTCGGAGGGCACCGGTGTCGGTGAGCTTCCCCTCGCGCCTCGAAAGCGCCTTCTCCACAAGCTTCGCTGGGCTGCCGTCTATGAGCACGGCGCCAGTGCGGTTGCGGATGCCACACTTCGTAAGCTGGTCGTCTATCATGATACCTCCTTGCATTTGTGGACAACAATCACCCACCATAACTAGCACAGCATAGTCTAGTACATAATGGGTCTCGCACCGAAAACAAGTGAAATCTTGCTACAAAATACATGGTTTATCTGCGGTTCATTCATCATCTTATATGATTTGCCATTACTTTGGCCTTTTCCGCTCGCGGATAAGAGCACCAAATGCACGTTGCGATATGGCAAAGTATGGGTATCTGTATGACCAACGTATAGGGAGGCAATCTATGAGCGAACTCATCACCATCCGTCACGGCGCCATGGAGGCCACGGTCGACACCGCCGGAGCCCAGCTTATGAATCTCAAGAAAGACGGCGGGGAGTACCTTTGGCAACGCGACCCACAGTGGTGGCCGCGCTGCGCACCGGTGCTCTTCCCCATCGTGGGAAACATCCGCGACGATCGTGCGGACTCGGCCCAGGGCGAGATTCGCTTCGGACGCCATGGCCTGGCCCGCAACTACGAGTTCGAGGTGGCCGATGCCGTCGAGGATAGCATGACGCTATCGCTGTCATCAAACGACGACACGCGTGCGAAGTTCCCCTACGACTTCAAGCTCGACATGACCTACGCCCTCACCGACGACGCGCTCGAGCAGCGCTTCACGGTCACAAACACGGGCGACGTCACGCTGCCGTTTGTGGTGGGTGGCCACCCCGCGTTCAACGTGCCCGCACCGGGCTGCGAGGACGAAGACTTCTCCGACTACGCCCTGCGCTTCGCCGAGCCGTGGACGTACGCCTCCCCCACCATCAGCACCAAGACCGGCCTCATCGACTACCAGACGCGCTTCTCGCTGCTTGAGGACTCCGACACGCTGCCCATCACGCACCGCCTCTTCGACGTGGACACGCTCATCTTTGAGGACGTGCCGCAGCGCACGGTGACCCTGAGCGGCCCCTCCGGCCACGGCATGCGCGTCGACTTCGAGGGGTTCGACTACCTGGGCGTGTGGAGCGCTGCAAACGACGCGCCGTTCGTGGCGCTCGAGCCGTGGCGCGGCACCGCCACGGGCACCGACGAGGACGACGTCTTTGAGCACAAGCGCGGCATGGACTTCCTCGAGCCCGGCGAGTCCGCCGAGTACGCCTTCTTCATGATGCCGCTGTAGCGACTTGGCCATCGGGGCGAGACCCTTTTGGCCACGGGACAGGAGGCGTGGGAACGGAATTGGACACGTGCGTTCGACGGGGATGGGCGAAAAGCCCGTCCCCGTTCGTCGTATAATGCTGCCATGGGGCGAGACGATGGGAGTTTGGCATCCTTCTCTTTGCGGCGAATGCCGTGCTGGGCACAGTGGTGCTCAACCAGTCGAAGGCTGCCATGAGGGTGCTCATCTGCAAAAACATGAACGACGTGTCGAACTCCGCCGCCGCCTCGCTCGACGCCGACGCCCTCGCCTCCCTCACGGAAGACGACGTGGGCGGCCCCGTCTTCAACGGCATCAAGGACCGTCTGCTGGTGTTTCAAAACAGCGCGGACATCCGCTACATCTATACGGTCAAGCGGGACGACGAGGGCAAGTTCGTCTTCACGGTCGACCCCGACCCCCTGGAGCCGGCCGCGTTCGGCGAGGAGATCGTGATGACGCCCGCCCTGGTCGAGGCCGCGTCGGGCGTGGCCACGGTGGACGACAACAAAGCCGCGCGATACCCCGCCACGCTCGTCGTGTCCCAAGGCGTCTCCTGCTACATGCCAGGTAGCGACTCCTCGTTCAAGGACGTCTTCGCCCGCGCCGACGAGGCCATGTACGGCAACAAGCGCGAGCACTACCGCTCCCTTGGCATCCGTTCCGCCCGGGACTGATCCAGTCACTATTTAACTACGCGCGCCGCCACCCATGGTCGGGCGAGGCGCCTGCGTCCTGCGGGCTGGCCCAGCGAGATCGTCCCGGACTAGGCGGAGGCAATCGTCGACGTCGGAACAGGAACCGGGAACGGGTTTTTCTTTCCACGCCGCTCGATGCGGAGAAGGACGCGCACGGCCTCGGAATTCTCATCTCGGCCGGCAGGCCCGCCGATGGCGCATTGCGGCCGAAGGCGCAGCCGCCAAGGGAGCGACGGCACGCGGCACGGCGACGCCCCACGAAGAGGCGGGCGACTCGCCCGCGCGTGGTGCCAGCCCGCTCTCTCTAATAGGATGGAACACCGGACCCGTCCCCCGTTCCAAGCTTATGGTCAGCCTTGCCAAGTTTTTTGAATAACTGCGCGGGACCTGTCGGTTTCGACGAGTCATTCCCAGAGCAGCTGCTGGCAATCACGTCCTCGGCTATTCACCATGGATTATAGCGCGAGGGAGGGCCGCGACACGAGGGCGGTCGAGCGTGGCCACAGGGAACAGTCCCCTTTCGGCCATGCTACATCCGCGCGACGATCTCGCCGAAGTTGACCTCGAATCCGGGGAGCACCTCGGCGGGCACGGTCTCGGAGAACGCGTAGGTGTCCATCACCGCCTCGGTGCCGAAGCGGTACGCGAGCACGCGCTCGCGCTGCGGGTCGCAGACCCAGTACTCCCTTACGCCCGCCTCGCGGTAGAGGTTGAGCTTTGAGACGTAGTCCATCTCTGGGTTGGAAGGCGAGACGACCTCGACCACGAAGTCGGGGGCACCCTCGCAGCCGCGGTCGGAGAGCCTGCCCCTGTCGCACACGACCGAGACGTCCGGCTCCACGAACGTGGTGTCGTCGGCAAACAGGTTCACCGCGAAGGGCGCGGGGTAGACCTTGCATGGCCTGCCGTGGGAGTCGATGTGGAATTGAATCTGCGCGCTCACCGCCATGACGATCTCCTGGTGCAGCCTGCTCGGTGAGGCGAGGTCCCACAGCTCGCCGTCGATGAGCTCGGCTCGCACACCCTCGGGCAGCGCCCAGTAGTCCTCGGCGGTGTAGTTTTGCCTTGGCAGTGGCATAGCATCCCCCTACCACGTATATGAAGCCAGTGTTTCTTTCCATAAGTATACCCTTCCGCACCTGCGGAGAACCCTGCTCACTTCCGCACGGGCGGATCAGACAAGTGACCCATCCCCTTGCTTGCCTTGTCTGAAAATGCTCGAAGGGGACCGGGGACCGATCGCCATCCGACCAACTTGCCCTGGGCGCCTCGGCGGCGGTCACGCGAATCGTTCCCCCCCACACGGCCTTGGCGGATACAGCGCCCATGGCCTCGTCGCCCGGAACGAGGCGCATGAGGCACCGGTCCCATCCCTTGGTCTTTTCACGGACTCGCCAGCTCCGGGCCTGCAATCTGCTGGAATCTCGTCTGGCGAGGGGTCTCTTGCTGGAATTTCGTTTGGCGAGGCCCGGTCTGCTGGAAATGCGTTTGGCGAGGGTAAATCTGCCGAGATCTCGTTTCGCGAGGCTCACCAAACGGAATTCCGGCAGAATCGCCCTCGCCAAACGGAAAACCGACAGAGCCTCCCTCGCCAAGCGAGATTCCGGCAGGGGCCTCCATTGCCAACCGCAAAAGCGTCAGAAGCCTGGTGGCCAGCCCGTGAAAAGTGATGTCCCCTGCTCCATAACCCATCCCGCTGTCCCGCGATGTGCGTGAAGGCGCTTCCAACGCGGTAGATTAACGCGGCATGAATTCGCCGCCGCACACGAGGAGAGGAGAGAACAATGGCGACTTCAGGCATCGGCCAGCCCGTGGTCCTCGACGAGGAGAGGGCAAAGAGGATCATGGAGATACTGTCCAAGCCCTACCTCCCGGCCAAGTCCGAGTCGGGAAGGAAGCTCAAGCTCTCAGCACGTAAGCTCGACCCCAAGAGATTCAAGTAGGCAAGCACTGCGGCAAACGTGAACATCAAGCCCCTCGCCGAGCTCCTCGACAGGGGCTTTTCCAAATCGGCCATACGCAGGGCCTTCTCGCGCTTATTCGTGCACGCGCGACCCGGACGTCTCGCTGTTCCTGAAGGCGCACGTCATCCAGAATGAGCGAACCGGGGCGTCACGCATCTACCTCGCCCCCTCGAGCGACGCGCTCAATGCGGATCGGCTGGAGGTGGTGGCGTTCCTCACGGTCACCATAACCGTGCCCGACTAGAAGCATCGACATCGACCGGTGGCTGCAGATCATGGGACGCATTCCCGTCGTGCAGTCCGCCAACTTCTTCCCCGGCCACCTCGTCGCCCAGCTCGCGCGATGACCGCTACACGCACGACGACTTCGATGCCTCGAAGCTGCTGCCGCTCGCGGAGGAGATGATGCGCGTCTCCGTAGGCGTGGTGGGCGAGCGCATCGCCTACCTTGACTGCCACGACGAGCTCCTGGCGTACTATCACGGGCAGAGCTGCCAGCCGCTCTACTTCGACGAGGCGAAGGGCCTCTACAAGCTGGCGAAGCACCTCAGCTAGGGCGCCGGCTCCGAGGGATCGGCCGTGCTCGCGCAGCTCCCGTGCAGGCACGCGTGAATTTGCGCAAACCGACGCGTGCCCCCGCAAGCGGGAGGCGGATTATCGTTCAGTTTTTATTCAGCGACGCGCAAAAGTGGTAACGATTCGTTAGCTTGCAGCTAAACGCCCACTTAGAAAGCTTTCAGGAACGGAATCGTTACCACTTTGTATTTTATAAAGTGGTAACGATTCCACGTCTTTAAGCATGCTAAGTGGGCGTTTAGCGAACAGCACACAACTTGTTACCACATTACTATGGCATCGGAGCAGGGGACGGGTTTTTCGTTCCACGCTTTGGAACGAAAAACCCGTCCCCTGCCCCACATGGCCGTTGGCGTGTGACCCTTTTGGCCATCCGGAACTGTCTCTACGTCCTACGACGCTCGATGTTCATGCGCTCGTAGTATGCGGTCTTGTCTGCATACATGCGCTCGTCGGCGATTTTTCCCAGCTCCGTGAGGCTCTGCGTGGGGAACTCCTTTTGCGTCGCATAGCCACATGAAACGGAAAGGTTCTGCGCCCTCGTTCCCGACCATCTGCCCACCGTCTGCGCAAGCTCTTCCTTAAGAGCGTCAAATCGCGATTCCTTACATATAATCTCGATTTTAGTAAACTTAGGTTCCCCCTCCTTCGGAAAAGACGGAACTCTTACGACAGGGACAGCTTCCGCTTTAGGAACGTCTCCTGAAACAAATAACGCGCCGTTATCAAGAGCGTAGGACGCATACCTATTGACCGCTGGGGCAAAATCGGGATAAGCGGAGGGCAAACCATGTTCGGTCGTATCCAATCCGAGTAATTCATCTTCCTCTGAAACGCGCAGACCTATCGTCTTCTTAATGAACCAGAAGACCCCAGACGTCAAAAGAACAGTGTAGGCGGCGACGGATACAAAACCGA
>CACXZL010000113.1 GCA_902772085.1 uncultured Coriobacteriaceae bacterium
TTGCTCCGAGACGGTCTCCAACGCCATCACGCAGTACGACCATGAGGTATACAAGGCCTACACCGCCAAGCTCAAGGAGCTCTACCGCGTCGTGCTCTCGCACGGTTTGCAAGGCCAGCCAGGTGCGCGAAGCCCCATGGCCGATGCTCTCGACAACGCCGATGTGGAGACACTCATGTACAAGCTCTCCGCCCGTGCAGACAAGCGCCAGGCTCCCGAGCTTTTCGTCGGCGACCCCGAGGGCCTTCCGCGCATCGACTTGGCCCGCTTACGCTATTTCGGTGGCGCGCGGACCGCAGAAGTGCTCGATGCCTTGGAAGGCGTCCTGCCGTCGCATGGGGAGTTGCCCTTGTCTGATGCGTTCAACAAGATCGATGCTGGCCTGCGACGCGAGGTGGAGCTTGCCGGGCTCATGCGCTATGCGATCATGGCGGGAATGGCGGTGGAGCAGGCGCCGCGTGCGGTGTATCGCTGCGTGGACTTGGAGGGAAGCGAGCGACGATGGGAGGCGCCCGACATGATGCTGGTGAAGCGGGACGTGCACGACGCGAAGGGGCACTTTGATGCGTAACGATGAGGAATCTGAAGACCGGAATCTGCGCTCTGCGGAGATGCCCTACGAGGCAGACCGTACGGAGCAAAAGGGGCCGAACTCGCGAGCGACTCCGCAAGACGAGCTCTTTCCCGAGGACACTGGTACATGCCCTCTTCCTGTGCGCCATGCCATTGCCGCACTCATCAAACGTCGCTACATCTCCGCCGAGGACGACAGGGTCGCCTGGGAGGGGCTCATGAGCGACCCCGACCTCGTACGGAGCCGTCTTGCCGATTGCCTGCTCACGCTCAAGCTGAGTCGCAGCGCAGGCATCGCGCTCGCCCAGCAGGTGGAGCTTGAGGACAACACCGTGCCGTACAAGATCAAGTCCATCACCTACTTCAACAACGTGCAGTCCCTGCTCATCACGCAGCTGGTGACCAAGTACTTCGCAGATACCGCCGCCGGCGAGTCGGTCGTGTGGGTCGAGCGGGAGGAGATGTACGAGACGATGATGCGTCTCTTTGAGGACGCGTCGGACGTGGCCTATTCCGACCAGCTCATGAAGCAGGCCATCAGCGCCATGGAACGCAACCACTATCTACGGGCGGTCGGTGACGATCGTTATCAGATCATGCCGATCGTGGGCGTTGTATACACGCTTGACGAGATTCGTGCGCTGCTAGCGCGTTACGGGGTGGGCGCGGAGACGCCGGAGGGGGAGAGTGGCCATGAGTGACGAGATGACCATGCGCATGGACCGGATGGACATGTTTGAGGACGGTCAATGGCAGCTCGGGCTGATTCAGCTCGTGAACTTCGGACCCTTTGACGGCTATCACCGCTTCGACGTAAAGACGGGCTTCGACAGCATCCCCACCACGGTGGTGGCCGGCGACTCCGGTACGGGAAAGAGCACGCTCGAGGACGCGTTCTTCGAGGTCATGACGCGCAATGGCAGCTACAATACCGCGAGTAACGAAGGTGGACGCGGTGGTAGCATCTCGTCCGAGAAGCGCTCCCTCATCGGCTACGTGCGCGGCAAGCTTGAGGACACCGAGGACGAGAACGGCAATCCCGTAGCCCAGCTCTTGCGCGACGGATCGTGCAATCGTTGGAGTGCGGTAGTCCTCACGTACTTCTCGGACGTGGGCACGGTCTTTTCGGTCGCCAAGCTCTTTTGGATCGGGGCAGGCTACAACTCGAACTCCGACATCAAGCAGCTGCGCATCACCATGTATCGACCGTTCGATCCCCGCGAGGTGCAAGACATAGCGGATGTGAGCTTCACGGCAGAGCGCCTGCGCCGCAGGCTCGGGTCGGAGTTCAAGTCGTTTGCGCGTGTGGACGAGTTCCTCACCTACGTGTATCGCGTGCTCAAGATAGACGATCTGGGCCAGGGCAAAGACGTTATGGACCTGCTCGCAAAGATTCGCAGCGGTGTGGGCTTTCGATCTATCGCGGAGCTGTTTCGCGAGCAGGTACTTGACGTGCCGCTCACCTTCGAGCGGGCAAACGAGGCGGCACAGAGCTATCGAGAGCATCAAGACGCCTACGAGAAGATGCGCGACAAGCGCCAGCGGGTCGAGGCGCTTGAAGAGGTGCGAACGGGCAAGGAGGAGCACGAGCAGCTCCTGGCGGATGTGGGCGAGCATGTGCAGGCGCTCTCGGATCCAGTGTATGGACCGTGGGAGCGCCAGACGCATCGCGATTTGCTTCGTACGTACCGAGGGGAGCTCGAGGGGCGACGGTCCGAGCTCGAGGATCGTTTGAACGAAAGCAACGCTCGGCTGAAACGCAGGGAAGCGGAGCGCGACGACTTGGACCGTCAGCTCAACGCGAGCGGGTTCACCCAGCGTCTTGCCGCCTTCGACGCTTCCGTGCAGCGTGCGGAGGAGAACGAGCGGCAGTGCCTCGTCGCGCGCGAGGCGTGCTCACGCGAGACGGAGCCGCACTTCGGCAAGATGCCGAGCACGCCGATGGAGTTTGGCAACCTGCGGCATCGGGTGCAGCAGTTCTTGGATGGCTATGATGCGGCGCAGGAGGAGCTCGAGGCGCGACATGCCGATGCCGTGGCCCATCGTATGGAGCTGGACGCGAAGGCCCGTGAGCTCACGGAAGACCTCAAGTACTTCGAGGCAAACAAAAGCCGCATCCCACGTTGGCTCGGTGAGCCGCGCAAGCAGTTGGCCGAGGCGGCCGGCATGTCGCCCGAGGACCTGCCGTTTGCGGCAGAGCTCATGGAGGTTACCGACGAGCGCTGGAGAAGGGCGGTCGAGTCGGTGTATGGCGGCTTCGCACGCACGCTTCTGGTGGCAGAGGACGACTTCGAGCGTTTCAGCGCCTCCATCGACGCCCTCAAGCTGCGCAAGCGCATGACGTTTCGACGCGTGCCGACGCACATGGTGGCTACAGAGCAGAGCCAGCCAGGCATGCTCTCCGAGAAGATCGCCTTCGATGGAGACTCTCCCTTTGCAGGTTGGCTCATAAACACCGTACGTGACGAGCATCATGATGCGCTTCGAGTGGGAACCACGAGGCAGCTTGCCGGGCCGGGCCGTCGCGTCACCATAAATGGCCAGACGCGCGACGGTAATCGAGGGGCGCATGGTCGTGACGAAGGCACCGAGGGCATCATCGGTCTGGACAACACGGCAAAGGTCGAGTCCCTGCGCAAAGAGCTGCTGGAGTTGCAGCCGCGCTGGGCAAAGGCCAAGGAAGCGGAACGTGTGGCGAGCGGCAAGCTGCAGGCGCTTGTGCAAAAGCGCAGCGCGGCCGAGCGCATCGCGTGCTATGAGTTCGCACAGATCGACGTCGCTGGTGCGCGAAAGGCGCTTGACGTCGAGCGACAGGCCCGACAGCGGTTTTTGGACGAGAACGAGGAACTGGGCGAGCTGGAGGCGCGTCTTGCGCAGGCCAAGGCCGACTGCGCGGCGTTGCTCAAACTGGTGGGAAGCGACGAAAGCAGGCTGGACGAGGTGCAGGGGATGCTGGGGGACGTGTGCGAGCGGCTGGAGGCGCTTGGTCCCTCGGGTGGCATGACGGCGGACTCACAAAGCCCCGTCGGGCAGATGCCTGGCTACGGACTTCTGCGACGGACGGCATCCATACGCTTCGCCGATCACGGCGCGGAGGAGAACCTGCGCGGCTTCGAAACCAGCATGAGCTGGGTACGCTCGACGCTGGAGTCAGAGCGGCGGCAGCTCGAGGACCGGGCGGCCACCGTCGCGCGTCGCATCCAGCGACAGCTGGAGCGCTTCTTGGAGAAATGGCCAGACACGCGCCTTGCACCGACAATCGATTGCCTTCCGGACTTCATGGCGCTTCTGAGCAGGCTCGAGCAGGAAGGCTTCCACAAGCAGGTGGAAAACTGGCACGACCACATGGTTTCTTGGATAAAGGAGGACCTCATACCTCTGGATATCGCCTATCGCGACGCCCGTTCCGAGATAGACGACAAGCTCGAGCCCATCAACGAGATTCTGCAGACCTTGCCCTACGGTCGTGAGGGAGGGAGACTGCAAATCGTCTGCAAGAGCAACGACCCCAAGTCCGCACGCGACTTCTCCGCCTTGCTGCGGTCGCTTCTGGACTACGAACGTGACGAAAGCACGGCTACCGAGGATGCGTATCATCGGAAGGCCGCGCGTCTCATGGAGATCATCGACCCCTCGGACACGCGTGCCGAGGTGATGAGGCGGCGCAACGAGGTACTGGACCGACGCCGGCATGTGACGCTTTCGGCTCGTGTGGTAGACAGCAAGGACCCCACCAAGGTCCTGAGCACCATCAAGACGCTTGCGAGCAAGTCCGGCGGCGAGGTGGCGGAGATCGTGGCCTTCATCCTTGGCGCGGCGTTGCTCTATAGGCTAGGTCGCGATGGCACGTCGCGGCCGGGGTTTGCGCCGGTACTGCTCGACGAGGGCTTCATCAAGGCGGACTCGCGTTTCACCTCGCGCGCCATCGCAGCATGGCAGGGCTTCGGCTTCCAGCTGATCATCGCCGTGCCGGAAGAAAAGTACCAGTCGGTCGTTTCACGAGCTCAGCGCGTGCTCAACATCGTTGCTGATGCAAACCGTCGTTCGTACGTGAGCATGTTTGACATCGTGGAGGAGGAAGACGGTGTCGCAGAGTCCGGCGCTTAAGGATATCGTCACCATAAGGGACCTCTGCGAACGACGCTATGGACGCGTCTGGGCAGACGAGATCGTGGCACCTGGAAGCTCGGACTGGCCATACGCCATTCGCATCGGCAAGCCCTCGCAGAGCGAGCTGGAACGCGACTATGTGTGGCTGAGCTCTCAGCTCGATGAGGTTGCGAGCTGGGCGGAGGCACACGGGCTCTCATACCGTACTGAGCAACGCAAGGTGGGCCGCATGACGTATCCGCTGCTGTCCCACGTGGTGGTGCCGAGTGCACATGCGCTGGCGCATGCAATCGGGAAAGACAGACATTGGGAGCTCTTCTCGCGACGTGCCGAGACGTTGCGTGAGCTGTTTTCGAAGGTGGGCGACGAGGATCTGAGGGACGTGCTCGTGTCTTTGAATCGATCGGGCACCTCAGACGCCGACTTCGAGCTCGTCTGCGCCGCGGCGCGTTGGTTTGCCCAACACGACGCACATGGATACACGCCTCGCGAAGTTCCCTTGGAGGGCTTCCATGCCAAGTGGCTGGATGCGGCGGGGCACCGCCAGGTCGTGTGTGCCTTGGCCGGCCTCCCTTCGCTCGAGTTGAGGCATCGTCCGCATCTGGTGAGCTTTCATTACTTGGATCCGGCCTATGAAGCGACGGGCGCTCGGCTCCATGACACGTGGCTGGAGGGGGATGCGGGGGAACTGGCCTATGTGCCACGGACAGTGGTGATCTGCGAGAACCGCGACAGCGCGCTCTGGTTTCCACACTTGGATGGGGCCATAGCCGTGCAGGGCGACGGCATGGCCGGTACCGCTGTGCTTTCCGGCGTGGCATGGATAGCGCAAGCCGAGATTGTCCTCTATTGGGGTGACATCGACATCCATGGCTTTCAGATACTCTCGGCCTACCGTGAACGTGGACTGGACGTGACGAGTATCCTCATGGACGAGCGGACGTATCACACCTACGAGCGATTCGGCACCTCGGTGGATGCCCATGGCAGGAAGCTCACCCCCAAGGCGGACGCGCATGCACTGCGAGGACTCACCGATGAGGAGAATGCCTTATACCTACGACTTTGTTCACCGGAGCATGTGGGGGTGCGTCGCATAGAGCAGGAGCGTATCCCTCTGCAGGTCGCCCAGCGCGTTGCGAGGGCTCTGGCATGCGAGGCTGAGCGCGATCGCGTCTCCTCTGCATCTAAAAAAGATTAAGGTAGCGCGCCCGTTCCGTCTCGGGGATGCCGAGGGCGTCCATCGCCTGGCGGGCGGTGAGCCCCAGGGTGCGCATGAGGCTCGCGAGGTATCCGGCGGTGGCCTCCTCGCGGTCCTCCTCGCGGCCCTCCTCGCGGCCCTCAGCGCGGCCCTCCTCGCGAAACAGCTCCATGGCCTCCGCCTCGTTGTACTCGGTAAGCAGCATGTCCCTCACCTCCGCCTTGTGCGCCTGCAGG
>CACXZL010000114.1 GCA_902772085.1 uncultured Coriobacteriaceae bacterium
CTTGAAGTTGCACCATTATAGTCGTATGGAGCACGCGCGTGAAAGTGGCCACATGCCGCAAGAAGACAAAGAATTCTTGGTTACTGTTCACACCCCGGCCCCGCGCCCGGCTAGAAAGCGGTGACTCACGAAGTGAGCGAGCGAAACGAGCGCGGAGCCGATTGCTGGCCAGGCGCGGGACCGGGGGTGTGAACAGTAACAATTCTTGGCACATGAGACAGGTGGTGCCGACTTCGTGCGCCCGCTCTGCTATGCTAGTACAGCAACGAAACGGGAACGCAAGCCAAGAGACGGAGACCATGGCACACGGGAACAGAAAACGTACAAACAACAACGACCACCCCGAAAACGATTTAGAGCTCTTCGCCAGATGCGCCAGCGGGTTTGAGAAAGCCCTCGCGCAGGAACTCAAGGCCCTGCACATGGCGCAAGTGAGACCGCTGCATGGCGGCGTCTCATTCCATGGTTCTCTGCGCGACGCCTACCGCGCATGTCTCTGGAGCCGAGTGGCCACCCGCATACAGCTCGTCATCGCCCGCGTGGCAGCGTCGAATGCCGACGCGCTCTATCGAGGAACAAAAGACGTTGCATGGGAGCAGCATGTTCCCGTCCGCGCAACCATCGCCGTCGATGCCCATGGCACAAACCCACAGCTGCGCAACACGGCATTTGCCGCGCTCAAAGTAAAGGACGCCCTCTGTGATCGTCTGCGGGACAAACGCGGCGTTCGGCCAAACGTCAACGCGAAGCAGCCTGACCTCTGGATAAACGTCGCCATCCATCAGCAGAAGGCAACGTTGTACCTCAATCTCTCGGGAGAGTCCCTGCATCGACGCGGCTACCGCCAAGACGGCGTACAGACAGAAGCTCCGTTGAAGGAAACCCTGGCTGCGGGAATTCTTCTGGCAAGCGACTGGCCTGCCTTGGCGGCGCAAGGTGCCACGTTTGCCGACCCCATGTGCGGTTCCGGAACGCTCGCCATCGAGGCGGCGCTTATAGCCTGCAACATAGCGCCTGGCACGTGGCGCAAGCGCTGGGGTTTCCAGGGCTGGAAACTCCACGATGAGAAAGCGTGGGCGAAGGTGCTGCAGGAGGCAGAGGCCGCGCGACTTCCCGAGTCGCCATCGATCATAGTCGCCGGCGACATCGATCCCGAAGCCCTGCGCATCGCAAAGGAAAACGCTCGTCGAGCCAACGTAGGCAACCATATATGCTTCTACACGGGCGACGCCTCTCTCCTCCCCCGCCAGCTTGAGCATGCACACGCAAGCACGCAAGGCGGTCTCGTTGCCGTGAACCCACCCTATGGCGAGCGCATGTTCCAAAAGAACGATCTCGCCTCCACCTATGCCTCGCTCGCAACGGCGGTAGGTAACCTTCCCTCTGGTTGGCAACTGTCTGTGCTCACGCCCGACGCAGGCATCGACACATCGCTCGGCAGAGTGCCGCGCTCCGTCACCCCCTGTCTCAACGGCCCCATCGAGACGACGATACGCCGCTACGACCTCGCGAGCTCTCCCCTCATGCATGACGTCATATCACTTGCCGGCGTTCAAAAGAGCGTGCCCTTGTCGGAGCCGCACAGCTCACAGCTGGCTGGTCGCTTGCGCAAGGTGGCCAAAGAGCGCATGCGGTGGGCACGACGGGAGGGAATCGACTGCTTCCGTATATACGATGCCGATTTGCCAGAATACGCCTACGCCATAGACCTCTACCGCACAACCGTAGACGCGCAGCCGATTGTCCATCTTACGCAGTACCGCCGACCGTCCGCATCGGCCCATGACGTGACAGCGCATCGCATGGCCGACACGGTCGCACTCGTATCGGCGATTCTCGATATCCCCACGTACAAAATCTACGTCAAGACGCCTCAAGACGCTCAAACAAGGACCAAGGCGAGGCAGCAGACATCAACGTGTCTTGCAGAGACAAACGGCATCGTTTGCCCGTTCAATCCCCTCGACCCCCACAAGTCGTTGCCGCTCGAACAGCGGGACATCTGGCAGCTCGTGAAGTCGCTGGCAGGAGATCGTCGCGTGGCGGGACTCTTCTCCACCTCTTGGATCGCCCTCGGATGTGCCACCCAAGCCAATCCACAATCCATCACCACCGTAGATGCCTCCAAGCGGCATCTGGCCGAGCTTCGTGAACTCATGCGCACAAACAATATTTCTCGCAAGGCAATCCAGGAAGCGTGCATCGACCCACGCGCGTGGCTCAGGCAAGAGGAACGTGCGCACCATGCCTTTGACCTCATCGTATGCATCCCACCCGAATGGATTTCCGCGCGGGAGGCAAGCGGAAACGAATGGGAGCTGTCCAGGGACGGCAAGTCCTTCCTCATACGTGCCGCACGCTTGCTTTCTCCCCATGGCACCTTGGTCTACGCTCAAAGCAATGAGCGACCAGCAGTCGATGTGCCCTCGCTCGCTTCGACCACGCTCGATGTGGAAGATGTGAGCGAAGCGGTAACGCCCCGTGACTTCGCGCGCTCGCGCCAGCGCATGCAATGCTTCCTGCTACACAGAAAGTAAGAAGAACCCACGGCAGATCCTGTTACTACGACAAGTGCGAAATGCGGTCCTCGGAATCGCTTTTTTCGATGGCGTCTTCGTTCGTGAGAATCCTCTCGAAGTCGTCGATGGCCATAGGACGGTAATAGAAGTACCCCTGCACGTAGTCACAGCCCATGCAGCGAAGCGAATCACGCTGTTCTTCGGTCTCCACTCCTTCGGAAACGACGGACAGTCCCATCATGTGCGCCATTTTGATGACGCTGCCTATAATGGCATCCGTATCGCTGCCTTTTTGAATGTTTGCATGGTCTATGAAGCCCTTATCCATCTTCAGCACATTCACTGACACAGAACGCAGCATCTTGAGCGACGAATAACCGCTTCCAAAATCATCCATAAGCACCTGAAAACCGTATTCTTGTAGACGATGTATCACTTCGTTTATGGTCTCGATGTCTTTGGAATACGCGCTCTCCGTAACCTCGATGCCTATGAGTTGCGGGGATATCTGGTATTTTTCCACCAAGTTTATGAAGTGGTTTGCCAAGTCGGTGAAATAGAAGTCCACTCGACTCACGTTCACCGACACCGATATGGGCTCGATGCCACGATCTATGACCGAACGCTGCCAAGCGCACACCGCTTCCCAGATATAGGCGTCCAGCGCAAAGATGTATCCCGTATTCTCCAAGAGTTCCACGAACTCGATGGGCGGCACCACTCTACCTTCGTGAATCCATCTCGCCAACGCCTCTGCAGACACCACTTTGTTTGTCTCTATATCCACCTTTGGCTGGAGGAAAAACGTGAACTCCCCCTTTTCCAAGCCCTCGCGCGCCTTGATGATCAGGATTTGGTTCTGACGATCGCGCTCGTAACTGTCTTCGTTGTAGAACGAGACGTGGTTTGTGTAATTGCCTTTTACGTTGGAGAGGGCAACGAGGGCACGGTCATACAGGATGGTGATGCTGATACTCGGATCCCTTGTGATCACAACGCCCACGGAAGGTGAGAAGCCATCGGTGTTTGCGTACTTCAAGATTTGGAGCTCTATGTCGTTACAGAACTCCTTGATATTCAAATCGTCTTCCACGGGAAAGAGGAGTCCGAAGTTGTCACCCCCTAAGTAGCCTGCCACGCCATGACAGACGTTTGCCAGCGCCGAAATGATGCCACCGATGGTCTCGAGCAGCAAGTCTCCTGCCTCACGACCAAAAATATCGTTGTAGAGCTTGAAGTAGTTTATATCGAGAGCCGCCATACCTATGCGTGACGTCTCCACGTGCTCCGCCCATATATGCGCCCTGCGAAAAAACTCGTTGTTGCGATAGCAGGGAATGTCAAGATGCGTACCGTTGTCGGAGACGTCCTCACGATCGTTTCTCTCTAGCACCCACGCATCCGCACCTTGCGCATGGATTCGCTGCCCTCCCTCACGTTCCCAGGCTAGTTTGTCTTTGCTGCACGCAAGCATCGCTTGGCGAAGGATCGCCTCGTAATCGGATTCGAGATGGTCTTGCCATCGAGTGCCGTGCGCCACATATACATCCAGCTGGTCCAAACGCATGCAGACACGCGAGACGGCATCATCAAACGTCCGCTCATCCAGATCGTATACCAGCGCGACGAACTCATCGCCCCCGAGGCGGAAGACCTGATCATCTTGAAACTCGGTGATAAGCGCTTCCCTCACATGCATCAGCAAAGCATCACCGGACTTATGACCACGAACATCGTTCACGCCCTGAAGGCCAACGATATCAAAATAAGCTATGCCTATCGAAACGTCTTTGGGAATGCGCCCGACCTTTTCCATAAAACCCATCCGAGTCCCTGCGCCCGTGAGCTTGTCGACCACACCCACCGAACCCATACGGGCAAGAAGAATACGCGTATTGAGCATCGCGGCGGCAAACGCGCAAATCGGGTACATGAGCTCACACAGCATGTCGTAGCGCTGTGGGTCTGGGTCGTCAAACCCAAGCACTCCTAAAGGACGGCCACCACGTATGAGCTTTCCCAGCACCTGCGAATTCATCGCACGCGGACCAAAGAGCGCCGCATACTCGGGGTTGACCTTTGCGATACTCTCCACGCTCTTCACGGCTATCAGGGATTCGTCGTTTCCATCGCCAAACCACCTGGAAGCCATGTCCATGCTAAGTCCGTGCGTCACATCACTCATGGGATCGATGTGAGGGGCACACCATTCGACGGCACACACGAATTCAAAGGACCCTTCAGGCAACTCATAGATATACGCACGTTTGGCACCAAAGGATTCACCAAGCGTCGTCAGAAAAGCCCTTTCGGCCAGATTCGGTTTTGGAGCTGATATCGCAGCTTTATAGGCATTTACCAATATGGTAAGTGCCTCACCCTTTGGCTCCGGAAGAAGGATGTGCTCAAACATAGAACCCCTTAGACCACATACGTATTAATGTAAAACACATATTATTCATATAGCACATGATGGCATTTGTTGCCCGCACAAATGGTTTTATTCGGTGACTTAACCACATGAATCCCCGATGCACGAAATAAATGCCCCCTATAGGGCATTCTTTCACGCTCGCCGCCTTTTTTCTGGTGTACCATCGCTCGTTGTGACAGACTAATAAAGCCCATTTTATCTATGAGAGAGGATTCTAAATGCTGAGAATCGGAATGCTCACGAGCGGCGGCGACTGCCAGGCACTCAATGCGGCTCTACGCGGTGTCGCGAAGACGCTTTACGCCCAGTACAAGGGCTCTGTAGAGATCTACGGATTCCTCGATGGATACCGCGGCATGATCTATGGAAACTACCGCAAGCTCTCGCCCTTGGACTTCAAGGGCATTCTCACGCAGGGTGGAACCATGCTTGGCACGAGCCGCACACCCTTCAAGTTGCTCGATGAGCCCACGCCCGAGGGTCTCGACAAAGTTGCGTCCATGAAGCAGACCTACAAGGAACTCCAGCTCGACGGCTTGGTCATGGGAGGCGGCAACGGATCCACCAAGACCGCAAATCGCCTTTCTCAGGAAGGCCTCAACGTCATCGCCCTTCCCAAGACCATCGACAACGACACTTGGGGCACTGACTACACCTTCGGCTTCGACTCGGCCATCGAAATCGCGACCAAGTGCATC
The DNA here is from genome assembly GCA_902772085.1 of uncultured Coriobacteriaceae bacterium. Taxonomy (GTDB): domain Bacteria; phylum Actinomycetota; class Coriobacteriia; order Coriobacteriales; family Atopobiaceae; genus RUG440. The sequence continues at coordinate 5,652 of CACXZL010000114.1, forward strand.
GACGACATCCACACCACCGCAAGCTCCCATGGCCGTGTGTTTGTCATCGAGATTATGGGTCACAAGGTTGGATGGATTCCCCTGTATGCCGGTGTCGCCGGCGGTGCAGACGTCATCCTGCTTCCCGAAATCCCCTACGACATCAACAAAGTCATCGAGACCATCGAGCACCGTGATGGCACGGGCAGTCGTTTCTCCATCATCGTCGCTGCAGAAGGCGCCATCTCCAAAGAAGACGCTAAGCTTTCCAAGAAGAAGTACAGGAAGAAGGTCGAGCAGCGTGGCCATTCCGTCGCATACGAGATTGCGAAGCAGATTGGCGACAAGACCGGTCGCGAGATTCGCATAGCCGTGCCAGGACACACCCAGCGCGGTGGCCAGCCGTGTGCCGCCGACCGTGTCTTTGCCACGCAAGTGGGCATCGAAGC
>CACXZL010000115.1 GCA_902772085.1 uncultured Coriobacteriaceae bacterium
TTCTTCCACGAGGGACATCGTCTCTTGGAGCATGAGGCCGCCAGGTGGCTGGGCCCGGGCGAGATCGACTCCGTCGGCTGGCTGCCCGCCGACATGCTCGTCGTCGACGCGCTCAGGGAGCGGGGCGCCGTTTAGGGGGAGCCGCCTCCATCCGAGCGGGCCCGTTGCCCAGAGCGCTTTGCTCCGTGGTCAAGTGCGGCGAAATAGCCACGGAGGCACCCTCACGGCCCGCAGCTTGGGAGAGGCTGGATTTTTTGTGCCCGCTCACTTCGAAAAACGCCTTCGGGTTTGAAATATCGGGCTCCGAAATCACGGGGCCTTATTTGCGAGCCTTCTACCAGCGCATACGGAGGGCGCCATACCGCTCGTACGGGAAGACCTGCCCCAGATTTCAAACCCGAAGCCCGTTTTCGAAGTGAGCGGGGACAAAAATTCCAGCCCCGCAGCCGCATCGCGCGCGATGCCAAAAGGGCTTGTTCCTTTTTGCCACGTGCAGTAAATCGGCGTCGCCCGCCTTCACACGTCTGAAAACAGCTCTCTGGCCGTCATAGATTGCCCCTTTTTGCCAAGGGCAGAAAATCGGCATAGTACTTGGACAGAAGCTGTGGCGGCGTGCCTTGATAGCGAACGTACAGCCGCCTGCGCGCACGAGTGAAGTGGACGTACCGCAGCCTCTTCTCCTCTTCCTCGTCATCGCTCACGCTGTTTGCACAGTCGACGACCACATTGTCGAACTCGAGTCCCTTGCCCATCCATTCGGTTATGAGATACAGGCCAGGTGCGCTATAGCTCTCCGACCTATTGTCGAAATATTTGACCCCCGCATCTCTCAGCATCCCATACCAGTCATGCCTCCCGCTTATGAGAACGGTCGTCTCGCCCCTACCTAGCTCTGAGAGTCTTTTGAGCAGCTCAATGACCCGTTCGTCATCAGCGTCCTGAACGTATACCCAACGGCTCGCCTCCTCGTAAGAGGACGGCGTGCCCAAAAGCCTGTCGCTGAAGTTTCGAATCGCCACTGAATTGCGCTTGTTTTCTTGGAGCGTTATCGTGTGTCCCTTCAGGCCTTGGTCCAGTTCCTTCCACGTGAAGTCGCGTTGGTATATTTTTTGATTCTCATCGCCAGACAAATAAACCCTTGAGCGATCGCTGCGCCGAAACTTCAAGAGCAGACGAATGGATGCGAGCGAGAAATCCTGCACCTCATCGATCGCAATTGCGTCGTAGTGCGGCAGACTGTTTGACGACTGCAGCCGTTTTGTGGCCTGCTCGATAGTGTATCTATTGTTGGCCTCAAGCAGCCGATTCAGCTCTCGTCGCACCTCGAGAATCACGCGTCGTATATCCGCGCTGGGCCTGCGTTTCGTGCCCCGTCCAACTCGCTCCGCACTCGGATACCGTTTTTCCGCGTCCTCGTCATCGGAGAAACGCTCCTCGATCCAGCGAAGCTCATCCTTGAGCCAGTCAAAGCCTTCCCGATCTGACGAGTCCAGGTAGTATTCACTGGCACGCTCGGGATGTCGCTCACACACAACCTCCTGAGCCGTTTGTAAATACTCGCTGTACTGAGAGTCAAATCCGTAAATAATCGTGGAGCGCTTGTAGCGGACGTCCCGTGCATACTCCCTCAGGTATTCATAACCCGCCTTTGGCCTATCGCGCACGAGCTGATTGATAAACTCATCGTAGTGCGTTACCACGATGCCCGTCGTATCCCCATCGTATCCCGCAAGAATACCTCGCACGTATGCCGCTAGCCGCTTGTTGAAGCATATAAACAACGCGTTCTTTTGTCGCTCGTCAAACAAAGACTGCTGCCCGTCATCGTTGACCTCATTGATTATTTTTGCAAGCAGGCAGAGCGTCTTTCCCGTGCCGGCATTGCCCGCTATCTGCAGGATGTTTGTAACTGCATTCGATCCTCTTGGGAACGCCATAACGTCGAGTTGCCTGATAGTCGCTTTCTTGTCGCCTTTGAGAAGCTTCTTCACGAAGTCGTGCTCGCTCAGAACCTCTTCGATCTCGGCATTCACCTCGTCAACGCCCTTGTTTATGGGCTTTCGCTCCGCCTTAAGCGCTTCGAAATTTGCGTCACACTGCGCAAGAAGGCTTTCCGTAAGCCTTTCGGCCTCGTCTTTTTGATCAGCACCAACCGACGCGCCAATCTCTTGGGCTCTCAACAAGAGCTCTGCCATCTCTTTCAAGCTGGACTTGCTCGACTCGTTGTATGCGACAGCTTCTCTTCTGACCTTTTGCGCCTTCTTCTCTATCTCCTTGTCGTTCGACAAAGTCGAGGCGAGCTTTGCCTTCCGTGACATGGTGGCAGCCTCCTCGTCCGGCATCACAATGAAAATGGGGTCATCCGGAGCCGCCACCTCAGACGAAGAAGCGGGGACAAGCTGAAGTCGTACGACGTTCCAACGAAGAAAATCATCAAGAAGGTCAAGCACCATCTGTGCATCGATCGCCTTCACGGACTCGTGGGCATGAGCGCCTTTGTTTCCCTTTACACGAATCTCATGGCACTTGAGGGCCATGGACCGGTCGATGATGCCTTCGTCTTCAGCACAGTCGATCAGCTCAACAAGCCTCATGTGGCCATCTGAAAAAGAGCTGACGAGCGACTTGAACGCCTTCTCTATCACGCCCCTGCATCCCACGAGCGCCACTTCGGGATGGTCCATTCCCGTACGTCGCCAATAATCGATATCGCTCTGCAGGTTACTTAGACCCAGATCAATCTCCAAGTCGGCAGCATATTCATTCAGGTAATCAAAATGCTTTAATCCTTCATTCGCCATGATCTTATTAGCAGCTCCTCGAAATATACGACGTAGGCACGATTGTCTTTGGGAAAGCAATTCTCGATGCGCAGCTTTATGATAACTGATGATGGGACATAGTAAGCTTGCCTACCGCCAATCGGCTGTTTAATCGTGATACAGTATTCATACATCTGATAACTATCCAGGGGATTCGCATGGGCGCCGTCACACGCGACATATTCAAAGCCATTCACGAGCATGCGTGGCTCAGCGTTGAATACCGCAATAAGCAGGAGCAGATCACACGCTACTGGATAGGCATCAACAACCTCAATCCCCAGACTGGCGTCCTGGAGGCCGACGGACTGCACTTGGGAAATTATGCGCAGCGTCAGCTCACGCTTCATGCGGATTCGATAGTTTCGTCCTCCCTCGTCGAAGGCTCGTACCACAAAACGCCGTCTCGTCTGCTCAAGGCCATAGAGGAGGACGAGCGCTATGAGACATTCTTTGGGTCCGTGCCAAACCTCAAGGTTCTTGACTATCTTTTTGACTGCGCAAAGCTCAACGGCACGCCGTACGTCAAGGACTTCTCGCTCATTTCGCACGTGGACGAGCAGTCGTTTGCCGACCATGCCGTCAGGCTCGATGACGAGCAATACGGGCAGATAATTCGCCTTCTTCAGGGCAATGCGAGAATCGGCACGGACAGGAAGACCATGAGGTCGAGCAAGCAGATCGCGCTGAACGCCTTGAGCATCCATACGCGCCAAGGTCTCTACGTCCTCGCCTATCGGGAGCTGAGGCTCGACGTAAAAGAGCGCGTCTTGGCGATAGGCAACAACGTCTTGATTTGCCGTGAGTTCGCAGTGGTCAACGGCAGGGCACATGAGCAGCACTCCATAACCCGATACTTAGACGAAGCCGAGCTTCCGCTGCTCGATGATTTCCAGAGCAACAAGGAAGTGATAAAAGACTGCATCATGGAACGTTGCGGCAGCACCGCGCTGGTAGATGACGAGCCCCATGTTTACTCGCTCAGGCGTTACACCCCCAACTACCTGCAAGACGAGTACGACGCGATCGCCAGCATGTGCAATGACGGGAAGGCCACTCAGCCCATCAAGGCCTTCTTTGGCAACCTGATACGGCGACCAATCCGGCGTAAGGACTACCCAATCTCGCTCGTTGACGAGCACGCGAATCTGGACCAGCTGCTCGCCATCAACCAAGCAATGAAGTACCCGCTCACATACGTGCAAGGACCTCCCGGAACGGGCAAGACCAGCACGATCGTAAACACTATCGTGAACGCCTACTGCAATGGGCGAACGGTTTTGTTTGCTTCGTTCAACAACCACCCCGTTGACGGAGTGTTTCAACAGCTCACCTCGCTCAGATACGGTGAGCTCAGCATACCCTTCCCAATCCTGCGGCTCGGAAATCAGGAGGTCGTTGCTAGGGCGCTCGATTATATGCGGGATCTCTACCTGCAAGCCAAGGACATGCATATGCCGCGCTCGGCGCCAAAGCTGATCAGCGATGGGAGTGCCGAGCGTGCCCAGGCGCTTACAACGCTGCTCAAGAAGTACGAAGAGCAGGTCGACTTGCTTGAGCGTCAGGAATGCATCAAGAAACTTGCTACAACAAACAGCAATCTGAACTTTACGGTCGAGCTCAATAGCAAGCAGCTACCCGCAATCACCAAACAGCTTGACGCAATGCCCAACTTCGGCAGCATGCTCGAGCATGCGCAGCAGATAGCCACGAGCAACAATAGCGCACTCATGCAGTTCTTGTTTGGCGATGCGGTGCGCAGAATTCAGAAGCTGGGGAAGCCTCGCTATGCCGAGCTGCTCGGAATCGTGATGTCAAAGCCGGACGACGAGGAACGCGTGCCTAGGTTTAACGCCTACGTCGCAAAGTCGGAGGGGCTTCGCCTACTGCAGGGCGTCTTTCCCGTGATCGCAACCACCTGCATATCCGCGCACAAGCTCGGACCGGCCGAGCCGTCCTTTGACATGACCATCATCGACGAGGCGAGCCAATGCGACACCGCTACGACGCTCGTGCCCATTCTGCGCGGCAAAAACCTCGTGCTGGTGGGCGACCCACAGCAGCTGAACCCCGTCGTCATGCTGGATGCCAGCGACAACATGGCGTTGCGCCGCGCCTACAACGTCGGTGACGAGTACGATTACCTTAAGAACTCCGTCTACAAGACTTTCCTGGCATGCGACTCCCTAAGCAACGAGATTCTCTTGCACGCGCACTACAGATGCGACGAACGCATCATTGGTTTCAACAACAAAAAGTATTATGCCAACAGGCTGCAAGTCAAGACCGGGCGGAGGCTACCCGAGGCACTGGAGTTTATCGACATAGAGCACGACTCTTCCCCCATAAAGAACGCCGCCCCCGCCGAGGCGGACGAAATCGTGCGCTACGCCAAGAGGCACCCGGGTCAGAGCATCGGGGTCATCACCCCGTTCGCAAACCAGCGCGCCGTCATCCAGCAGGCCATAGATCGTGCGGGCATCACGAACGCGACCTGCGGAACGGTGCACTCGTTTCAGGGCGACGAGAAAGACGTCGTGCTGTTTTCACTGGCGTTGACTAGCCGCACGTCAGCGGGAACGTACCGATGGCTCACGGAAAACCAGGAGCTCATAAACGTCGCGACTTCACGCGCACGCGACAAGCTCGTCGTGATTTCGAGCAGAGAGCAGCTCAGGCGCCTGCACGCCACGCGAGAGGGCACCGACGACATCTTTGAGCTTGCGGAATACGTGAGGACAAACGGCGTGTCGCGCGTTACTCCACGTGGTGTCTCGTCACGAGCCCTTGGAGTGAAACCCTACAGCACGCAAACTGAGGAAGCGTTTCTTCAGATGCTCAATCACGCGCTGGACAACATCTTCGTGTCGGGCACGAAGCACACCGTTCAGCATGAGGTGCCCATCGCCACGGTCTTCGATGAGGACATGCCGTCCGAGTCGCTCTTTTACAGCGGGCGCTTCGACTTCGTGGTGTACGAGGTGCAGCCCGACAGGTCGGAAGTGCCTGTTTTGGCCATTGAGCTTGACGGCATGGAGCACGTGTCGGACGAGGCGGTGCGGGCGCGTGACCGCAAGAAGGAGGCCATCTGCGCGCGTCACGGGTTCCAGCTCATTCGCGTGGAGAACTCCTACGCCCGCCGCTACCACTTCATGAAGGACATCCTGGTCGCGTACTTCAAGGGACGATGACGGCCATTGGTAGCCATTGGGGCTTGTCCTTTTTGGCCAAACCTCCG
>CACXZL010000116.1 GCA_902772085.1 uncultured Coriobacteriaceae bacterium
GCCGAGCACTGGGCGTTGAAGATGCGGTACATGTCGGATCCGTACTTGTTGGCGAAGGCCTTTGCGGCGTTGACCTCCTCTTCGCTGAGACCCTTGACGGCATCTCCCGAGAAGAAGGCGTCAAACAGGCAGAAGAAGCTGAACTCGGTAGATCCCGTGAGCATGATGAGCGGGACGGAGGTGTACTTCGCGCCGCTGAAGCCGTCTCCCGGAATGACTGATCCGTCTTGGAACAGGTGTGGAAACACGCTCATGCGTATTCCAGCGTTGCCCATGAGCGGCGCCAAGCGCTTGGCGTCGATGCCCATGAGATAGTCGCGCACGTCGTTTCCGGTGCCTTTGAGCCACTCGAACGCCTCTTTTGCGCTTGTTGCCTTGCCATCTTCCACCGCTAGCGGTGCGATGGCTGCGGCGTATTTGTCGATCGAGGGGTCAAGCTCAGCGGTGGTCATGCCGCCGCTAAACGCGATTGCCTTGTGGAACTTGCCTTCAAACGTGGGGCTTATGAGCATGGCCATCACGTCGCGACCTCCCGCAGAGAAGCCAGATACCGTGATGTTGTTTGGATTCCCGCCGAATTTCGCAATGTTTGCCTGGATCCAGTCGAGAGCCGCGGCGATGTCGAGCATGGCGTAGTTTCCCGTACCGTTGCTGGCGGAGGTGATCGCGGGCAGCGGGTTGAAGCCTAGCGCGCCAAGTCTGAAGCTCAAAGAAACGTAGACGCATTCGTCTTTCATGCAAAGCTCTGCTCCAGGGATTTCCTGAGCGTTGCCGGTCTGGTTGTTGCCACCGTGAATGAACACGAGCACGGGCAGCTCTTCAGCTCCTTCAGGCGAATAGATGTCGAGGTTGAGGATGTCCTCAGTACCCTTTACCTCGCCGTCTGCCAACTGAAGTGCCATTTCCTTTGGCTGGGAGCAGTCGAGCTCTTTATCCCATGCCGTCGGCGGTTGCGGAGCCTGCCAGCGCAACTCGTTCGCGGGGTTGGCACCGTAGGGCACGCCATACCAAGTGCGTACGCCGTTGGCGGCGATACCGGCTACGGGGCCGTACGAAGTCTGTATGACAACAGGGGAGGTCGTGGTCTCTGAAGAGCTGCTGGCCGTCGAGTCACTTGCAGAAGAGGAACTAGCGCTGCTTGCTGGTTGTGAGCAGGCGGCAAGGCTGGCAGCCGCAGTCAGTGCTGCGGTTCCAATAAAACCCCTGCGTGTGAGATTGGACAAGAACATGATGAAACTCCTTCCTTCTGAAATGAAACAGAAACAAAACCAATATAGTTTACGGAAGATGCTTCGCCGTGAGACGTGCACGTTATTTCGGTGAGTGAATTGTTTGCCGCAATAGGAATTTCGCTCGTTGCTAGAGTAAAATAACGCATTGGCGGCGGTGCGGGGGTATCGTCGAGGGCCCAGATGCCCGCGCGAGGCATCTTTCACTCCCGCCGTGCTCAAGACGTAGCGTACGGAAAAAGAGGAAGTGCGGCAGATGGCTATGATTCGTTTATCTCGTGGCTGGAAGGAACTTGCTGGTGCGGTGTGCCGACCGTTCTGGCGAGAGAGGTCCATTCTGTTTGCCCCAACGACCTGGCCGTTTTGGCGCAACAACGTCATGCTTTTTTGCATAAACAACGTCGTGGGCCATTGCCTCGAAAGCCTCTACTGCAAGGTCATGGACAAGTGCTTTGGGATTATCGACGATGACTATGCCGTCAAGTTCGACCCTTGGTACCACCCCTACTGGGTGTACGGGTTCGGTGGATTGGCGATGACACTCATCTTCGAGCCCATCAAGGAGGGAATCCTCAAGCGGCACAGGTCGCTGTCGGGCGCCATGCTCGAGACCTACGCGATTGCCGTGCTTGCCGCCATGGGTATGGAGCTTGGCTTCGGCCTTCTGGTGAACCAGCCCGACGAAGACGGCAACTACCCCTACTGGGACAACTCAAGGCTGCCGCTCAACGTCTTCAAGCAGGCCTGGCTTGTCAACGACCTGGTCATGGGAGCGGTCGCGGTGGCGTACGTGTGGATAGCCTATCCCCTCTTCTGCAAGGGGATGAGTAGGCTCAGCGAGCATGCGGCGAACGCAGCATTTGCTGCTACGGTTGGGACGTTTGCGGCGGCGTGTGTCTCCTCGTATGGAAGGCTCATCAAGGAAGGCCACCTGTAAGGCGGGCATCCCATAGCGCATGTGTTGGCTCCCATGCAGCAGCGTCCGATTCCCAGTCCGTCGAGATTTCGTCCCTGCCAACTTATTGGTGTTGAGGAGAATAATATATAAGCATGGCAACAAGGCAGCAACAAAAGCAACGCGGTCGCGTGCGCGTGCATTCGGTAGAATGGTGAGGTACGGAGAGGCACGAGGAGAGGAGAAACAATGAAGGTGCTTATGATCAATGGCAGCCCGGATCCCAAGGGCTGCATTTCTACGGCATTTGCCATCGTGGCGGAGGAGCTCGCTGCCGCCGGCATCGAGTCCGAGCAGGTTTTGGTGGGGAACAAGGACATTCGCGGCTGCATCGCCTGCATGCGTTGTCGCGAGCTGGGGCACTGCGTCTTCAAAGATCTCGTGAACGAGACAGCGCCTAAGCTGGCCGAGGCAGACGGCGTCATCATCGGCAGCCCTGTGTACTACGGCAACCCCAACGGCACGGTCTTGTCGTTCATGCAACGTCTCTTCTACAGCTCGGCTACCGACCTGCGTATGAAGGTGGGCGCCAGCATCGTGAGCTGTCGTCGTGGGGGAAACAGCGCGACCTTTGAGGCGCTGAATCAGTTCTTCGGCATCTCTGGCATGCCCACCGTGCCTTCCACCTACTGGAACGACGTGCACGGCTACGGAGCCGATGACGTCTACGCTGACGAAGAAGGCGTGCAGACCATGCGCAACCTTGCGCGCAACATGGCCTTTATGATCAAAGCCATCGCCGATGGTCGCGAAGCACGCGAGGTCCCCGCGCGCAACAAAGTCACCTTCACCAACTTCATCCGCTAGCTCGCGCACAAGACCCACGGCGGACAAGACCCATCATGGGTCTTGTCCACAAGTTCTGGTTCGTCGCTATTCCTTACCAAGTACCATGCGCACGAAACTTGGCTCAAAGTGCTTGGCACGGCTACCGGAATAGCCCATGTCGTGGCTGGAGATGGTTGCCATCTCGTCTTCGGTAAGTACGAAGTCCCACACGTCGAAGTTCTCGCGAATGCGTTCGACGTGCGTCGACTTGGGGATGACGACCACGCCGCGTTGGATGTTCCAACGCAGAAGCACCTGTCCCACCGTCTTGTTGTGTGCCTTGGCGACGGCGAGGAAGTCCGCCTCCTCGAAGGGGTTGTAGCGTCCGCCGCCAAGAGGTGCCCATGCCTCGGGCACCACGCCGTAGCGGTGCATCACGTCGAGTGCCGACTCTTCGGCCATGAGGCCGTTTTCCTGTGTGTAGTAGGGATGCAGCTCTACCTGGTTTACGGCTGGCACGACCTCCACGCACTCGCAGAAGTTCGTGAGGATATGTGGATAGAAGTTCGAAACGCCGATCGCGCGCAGCTTGCCCGCTTTGTACGCCGCGGTCATGGCGCGCCACGCTGCGAAGTAGTCGTTGAGCGCCTGATGCTCGAGGTACAGGTCGAGGTAGCCGATGTCCAGCCGCTCGAGGGAGGCTTCGATTCCCGCAGCCGCCGTCTTCTCGTCTCCCATGTCCGTGACCCAGAGCTTGCTGGTGACAAATAAGTCCTCGCGCGTACAGATGCCGTCCGAGATGGCGCGGCGCACCGCGGCGCCTACGGCCTCCTCGTTGTGGTAGGCGGTGGCAGTGTCGATCAACCGATAGCCAATCTTGATGGCCTCATACACGGAGTCCTCGCACTCCTTGAGGTTGGGCACGCGAAAGACACCGAATCCCATCATGGGCATCTGAGCACCGGTGTTGAGCGTGATGTGCTGCTGCATGAACTTCTCCTATCTTTTTTCAAAAGGGTCTTGCCCTTTGCCAATCCCGCGTGTCTGCCAAAAAGGGGCTTGGCCCTTTTTGGTGCTTCCTCGCCCTTTTCCCGCTAATGCGTAGCCCCCTTGGGCAGAGCGGCGATGGCGGAGTTCTGATACCGTGGATCGCCGGTGATCTCGCGTATCTCGTGCAGTCCCTCGGGCAGCCTCACCGGAGCATCTTCGCTCGTGAGCTCTATCTCCAGGATCGCCTGGTCATTCCAGCAAGGAAACACGTCGATCTCGAAGTACTGTCCCTCGTAGGTCAAACAATACCTCGTCTTTGAAATCTCGCGACGCTTGGGGTCGCACTGCAGCTTGAGCATGTGATACTCACCATAGGTAAGCCGGCGCTGCGTGCGCATTTGTCGGCGGTTGTTTATGATGCGCTTTTCGGTGAGGTAGTAGAGGCTGTGGTCACCGGAAGTGCGACTGCGTATGCGGATCTCCTCGTCGGGATCGGAGCGCAGGTAGGTCTGCACGATCTCCACCTTGTCGCAGTTCGGCAGCGAATCGAGCCACGCGAGGTCGGGGAACTCGATGAGGTACTTCCGCTCGATCTCGTACGGTGCGAGGTCACCAAGGAAATACGTGATCTCGCGCATGAGCGTGCGCATCTTTTCCTCGAAGTCGTGCTCGTTGCCTATGACTCGAAAGTGCGGGTGCCCGGTCCATGCCTCGATGAACCGGTCGTCGAGGGCGGCTGCCTCCTCTACGGACTCATAGCGAGCGGAGTTGTTTTCGACGGTGTAGAACTCCTCAGCGCCTTTCGCTGCGGTGACGAGGTGAAACACGGCGTCGTAGCTATCGCGCAGCTCAATCTCGCTCATGTCGAGATAGTCTAGGACAGAGGAGAACTCCTCGTCCGTCATGTAAGCCTTGTTGTCGAGCTCGCCGCGATCGCACACGATGACGATCTTTTTGTCGCCCATCGTTTGTGCCGCCTGCTCAAAGACGCGCTCCTTCTGGAGCTGCAGGAGCATCTGGCACTTCTGGTACTCTTCGTTTGTGCCGCACGTCCATGGGGCAACGCCGCCGGAAATGAGCGATGTCGCGGTCTCGGGGACGATGAGCACGGTGTAGCCGAGATGCGACAGGTCACGTTGGATGCGGCTCAGCGCGGTGGTCTTGCCGCCACAGGGTCCTCCGGTGATTACGATCTTCGAAATGGGCACAATGAGCCTCCTCGTCTCGCATGTCCCCGCCATGCACGAATATATCACGAATAGCCATCGGCGCTTGTCCCTTTTGGCCAGACAAGCGACCGGTCCCTTGTCTTCCGGGCCCTTGTCTGCCTACCAGACAAGCGACCTGTCCCCTTGTCTGGTCCGTCTGACCTCACGGGGGTTACTTTATCTGCAAAATGGGTATCCTAAGGAAGTCTGCGTCAATAGGGGAGGGAACTATGGAGACTGCGGAAACACAAAACGCACTCGTGCTTGAGGGCGGCGGGTATCGAGGGGTTTTCACGGCGGGCGTACTCGACGTCCTCATGGAGCATGGGCTCACGAACTTTGCCAGCGTGTGGGGCACATCGGCCGGCGCTCTCAACGCTTCGAGTTTCAAGTCTCGCCAGATTGGCCGCACCATCCGTATCATGCTTTCCTTTCGCGACGACCGGCGGCTCATGTCCTTCTTCTCGTTGGCCACGACGGGAAACATCACTGGTGGCGACTTCCTTTACCACACCGTGCAAGATGAGATCGATCCCTGTGATATTGCGACGTTCAACAACAACCCCATGCGCATGTACGTGTGCGCGAGTGACGTGGTCTTTGGCATCCCGCACTACTTTGAGGTCAAGTCGCTACCCGATGACGTGGACATGATACGGGCCTCCTCGTCATTGCCGCTCGTGTCCACGGCGGTGGAGATTGGCGAGCATCGTTATTTGGACGGCGGCACGACTGATTCCGTACCGGTAGAGATGGCGCTGGGTATGAAGAGCGCGCCAGAAACCGAGGACTATGAACCAGCCGGCCGCGCCGTGGTGGTTCTCACCCAGCATCGTGAGTACGAGAAGGGCAAGCAGCTCGAGCGCATGGCAGTGCTCAGCAGGCGCTACAAGGAAT
>CACXZL010000117.1:0-6020 GCA_902772085.1 uncultured Coriobacteriaceae bacterium
TTGCACCCATTGCCGCGTCATGTCTGGACTCCAAAGGCGTCACGTCCTCGGCAAGCGCCGCCGCAGGCTCGTCATCCTCACGCTCTTCGTCGGTAAGCAGCGCCTCACGCGTGCGCATCGAGGCTGATCGGATACCCACGAGAGACGAGCGATCTATGTGAATCCTTGCAGCCTCTTCAGCCTTGCGACGCTCCAGCAACGCCGCTATCTCCTCGTCTACAAACTTCCCCTGATACTTGGCAAGTGGGCGCGCCTTGAGCGCATGCGCATCGCCCATGGCCTCGCGCATACGGCAATCGATCGCATGCATGAGTGCCCCAAGCTCCTTGCTTGTGTCGAAGCGACGGCAAGGGACACGTCTCCACCAGAAACCGCGTTCGCAAAGATACGACTCCGCATCGCTCAAAGCATACTCTGCATCCGGATGAGGTGTCGACGTCCAGAAGATCGCAGAAGGATACATTGTGTAGGAGTTTCGGACGGGTCCGCCAAAGAGACCGTCTATGTAGTCAATCTTGCGACGTTTATGGCAATGCCACACCATCTTCGCAAACACCCGACTGCACACCTCGGCCACATCGTCCCTGTGCTCTCGTATGAAACGCGAACGGTCAGCCCGATAGCGCGAAAGCGCACAGTGCGCATCAAGGATTTCTTGTGCCGTCGGCAGATTCTCCACGGAAGTAGCTGGCCATACGGTCAGGTCATGGGCCAACAACACGCTCTGCGCTTTCGCGAGAAGTGCGACGTGCGAGGAGAAGGACGCCTCGAGCGAGTCGGCGAGAAGGTTCTTGTCGAGATCGTGGTAGATCACATAATCGTGCATCCACCGAGACAGGTGTGAGTCGAACGACGCACTGATGCCTGCATACTCTTGAGAAAGCCGCCTAAGCGTCGCGAACCCTTGCGCTCCCTGCTCCACTCCTATACCACATATAATCTCATGAGCGTATATGTAGAGGAAGGAAAGTGGAGCGTACGTCGTACTACCCGACCGATATTTCGAACGCCATGTAAAGTAACAGCGCAGGTCGTAATCGCCCAGATCCTCGTAGGTGCCGCAAAAACGATAGAGCTCGCTCTTCCCCTCAAAGTCGTCTTCGAAGTCTTCCATGTACTTGCCTTGCTCATAGAAGATGCGACTGCCACTTGCGCCATACGTGTACATCCGATCGTAGTTGGACACGCTTCGCGCTATGTCACGCATGTGGTGGTATTGGGCGGGCATGGCATGCCTCTGCGCGCGCGTCTCCACTCGAGGACGCAGCGACGCGTACTCTCGCTGTTTTAGAACCTGAGCGCCCGTACGCAGAATCGGCTCGTCCGTATACACGCGGTCGGCAAATGTCCGAGAATTCATCATACGTTCGCTCGACAATATCTCATCTGCTATATCCTGCGCCCGCACAGGATCTCCCTTCACACAAGGACACCGAACAGAAGACGCCGCGATTGAGACTACGCCACAGCCGCGCGCAGCTCCTCGATGCGATTGGTGCGTTCCCACGTGAAGTCCACGTCCTCACGACCAAAATGGCCGTAGGCTGCCGTCTTGCGAAAAACTGGTTTTCTCAAGTCAAGATCCCGTATGATCGCTCCAGGTCGCAAGTCAAACACTTTGCTTACGGCATCCACAAGCAGTTGCTCATCCACTTCAGCAGTACCGAACGTATCCACCATGACCGAGAGCGGGTGACTTACCCCAATCGCATATGCGAGTTGCACTTCGCAACGATGTGCAAGCCCAGCAGCCACGATGTTTTTTGCCACCCACCGAGCCGCGTAGGCACCAGAGCGATCCACTTTGGTGCAATCCTTCCCGCTGAACGCGCCCCCTCCATGACGTCCGGCACCACCGTAGGTATCTACGATGATCTTGCGACCCGTGAGACCGGTATCGCCCATGGGGCCGCCGACGACAAACCTTCCCGTGGGATTCACGTATATCCGGGCCTCTCCCCATTCGATGCCCGCCTCGTCAAGCACCGGCGCTATCACGTGGTGAAGCATATCCGCCTTGATGACGTCCATGTCATGCACCTCTTCCGCATGCTGGGTGGAGACCACGACGGCGGTGACTTCCACTGGACGGTCGTCTTCGTAACGTACCGTCACCTGGGTCTTGCCGTCCGGCCTGAGGTATTTCAGCGTTGCGTCCTTGCGCACGGCAGCGAGACGCTGCGCCATCCTCTGGGCGAGATAGGCCGGCATGGGCATGAGCGTGGCCGTCTCATCGGTGGCATAGCCAAACATCATCCCCTGATCACCCGCACCTATGCGATCAAGCTCGTCGGCATCGGCCCTGGCATAGGTACCGTCCACCCCTTGCGCGATGTCGGGGCTTTGTTCGTGGATCATGTTTATGACTCCGCAAGTCTCGCAGTCAAAACCGTATTTTGCGCGGTCATAGCCAATATCACGAACGACATCACGGACGATCTTCTGTATGTCGATATATGCCTGCGTTCGAATCTCACCGGCAACGATAACGGTACCCGTCGTAAGGAACGTCTCGCAGGCACACCGCACGCTTGCCAGCGACGCAGGCGTGCCGTCGGGGGCAATGTAACCATCTGCCTCAAGCTGAGCCTCCTTTTCGAGTATCGCATCGAGTATCGCATCTGAGATCTGGTCGGCCATCTTGTCGGGATGCCCTTCGGTCACGCTCTCAGAGGTAAACAGGTAGTTCTTGCCAGCCATTGCATGTTCCTTCCCGCGCGATGCGCTTTTGGGGGACAAAAAAACGCCCCTGTGCTTAAGCCTTCGGGGGCGTTCGTGAGAAATGATCACGTTCTACCCCGTCTTCCAGTCCCCCTGCTCTCAAGTCAAACAAGGACTGCCGAGAATTAGCACCTTTCCCTTCGTTCCAAAGGGAGGTTGCCGGAGTGTCATAGGGCTCGGTCCCTCGACTCTATGCGTATAAGATATAACGCCTCTTGACGAGTGATTTCATTGTACAGCATGGCAGCCTTCCTCATAAGTCCATCAGCTCCTCCACAAAGCCAACGGAGTAACGTGAAAACACCGCCTCTCCCTCGGTCTGGGTGGCATCCAAATCAACGTCGGCGTAAATACCGTAGTCACGATAGCCCTCAACGTCATGGAACATCTGTTTCACATGCCATACATGCGCAGGTCTCTCATCAGACTCGTCCACTTCGAAGAAAGACGTCGAACGTGCATCCGCATCGAGCAGTATCTCTTCATGCTCGTCATAATATGCGTCGAGTGCCGTCCTCCATCGCGGATAACGCCACCCCCACTGCTCGTCCAGCTCACCGAGCGCTCGGGCATCGTCATGGGCGGCCAGCCTCACCCGTGCAAAGAGCGCGTTGCGCACGAGCAGCGTCACGGCGCGGCGATTGTGCACGACCTCGTCAGGTGCGGGTGGCGGCGCGATGGCATCGTCGGAAAGCTCTCCTGCACGCGACCATTCATCCACCAGGCTGGAGTCAACGGAACGTACCATCAGCCCGAGCCAGGCTATGATGTCTTCCAGGCGCTCGTCACGCGCGTCGAGGGGAAGCGTACGGTCAAGCGCACGATAAGCCTCGGACAGATAGCGCAGCAGAATGCCCTCCGCACGAGCGATATTGCATCGCTGGATGTATCCCTTGAAGTCCGATGCCGTCTCCAGCATTTCGCGCAAGACCGACTTCGGACGTGGCTCGTAGTCGTTTGCCCAAGGCACCTTCTCGCAATACTGCGCAAACGCCGCACCGATCAGCTCTTCCAGAGGTTTGGGATACGTCACGTCCTGCAACCGCTCCAGACGTTCCTCGTATTCCACGCCGTCCGCCTTCATCCGCGCCATGGCCTCGTTTCTTGCGGTCTTCTCCTGTGCCCTCAGAATCTGATACGGGTCTTCTAGCGTGGCCTCCACCAGAGAGATGGCGTCCATGGCATACGAGTCGCCGTCACGGTCGAGCAGCTCGAGCGCCGCGAGAAGGAACGGAGACAACGGCTGGTCGAGCGCAAAGTCGGTCGGAACGTCCACCGTGGTATAGAAGTCAACGAAGCCGTCCTTCTCTTCGCGCTTCACGACCCCCGCATCCATAAGCGTGGCAAAGATCTCGTCCGTCCGCGCGAGGAGCTCCTCCTTTTGCTCATCTGTCTGCGCCGAGGCACCTATGAGCTCACGCATGCGCTCGAGCGCGTCTCCCCCTTGGCTCACCTCCGCAAGCACCATGGAGTGCGACACCTTCATGCGGGGACGCAAGGGTTCGGGAGCGGCTTCCATGAGCCTGTCAAACGTGGCCTTGGTCCATCCCACAAATCCTTCAGGGGGCTTGCTCACGCGTATCTTGCGCGCGCGTTTGGGATCTCCCCCCGCCTTGGCGAGCGCTCGCGCCTTCTCCACGTCATAGACGGTGGCCTGGGCAAGCACCACTCCCTCGGTGTCGAATCCCGCACGTCCCGCACGCCCGGCGATTTGATGAAACTCGCGCGCATTGAGCCTTCTCTGCCGCACGCCGTCATACTTTGCGAGAGCCGTGAGCAAAACCGTATGAATGGGCACGTTGATGCCAACTCCCAAGGTGTCGGTCCCGCAGATGACTGGCAGAAGCCCCTGCTGGGCAAGCTTTTCAACCAAGAGGCGATAACGGGGAAGCATGCCAGCATGGTGAACTCCCACACCGGTAAGCAGCAGACGCTGAAGCGTCTTGCCAAATGCCGTGGAGAAGCGCGTGCCCTTGCACGCCTGCTTGAGTGCATCGCGCTGCTCCCTCGTTGAGACGCCGTAGCTCGCCAACGCCTGCGCGCTTTTGAGCGCGGCATCCTGGGCAAAATGGACTATGTAGATAGGCGCCTTGCCATCGCGCAGCGCCAGCTCCACGGTCGCCTCCAGAGGCGTCTCCACGAACTCATACGACAAGGGCACGGGACGCGGTGCGTCAAGCACGAGGTCCACATCGGTGCCGGTACGTTCCTGAAGCGAGTCCGCGATGCTCGTGACGTCCCCCAGCGTCGCGCTCATGAGCAAGAACTTTGTCCCGCGCAACGCAAGCAGGGGCACTTGCCATGCCCATCCGCGGTCTGGGTCTCCATAGTAGTGAAACTCGTCCATGACGGCCCAGGCAACGTTCGTGTCCTCACCCTCGCGAAGAGCTTGGTTTGCCAGTATTTCCGCCGTACAGCAAATCACTGGAGCCGATGGGTTTATGGATGCGTCGCCTGTGATCATGCCCACGTTCTCACGGCCAAAGACCTCCACGAGATCAAAGAACTTCTCGCTGACGAGAGCCTTGATGGGCGCCGTATAGTAGGAAGTATAGTCGGCGCACAGGGCCATAAAGCACATGCCAAGAGCGACCATCGACTTGCCCGATCCGGTGGGCGTGCCCAGAATCACGTGGTTTCCCATCGCAAGCGAGAGCAGTGCCTCCTCCTGATGCTCCCAAAGCTCAAGACCGCGCGCCTCCACCCACTCCATAAAAAGCTCAAGTGCCTCCTCGCCCTCGAGAGGAGAGGCGCCGTTTTCAAAATCGGGAGCCAAGGCACCAAGCGACCCATGGGCGAACGCGTCGATTTGAGACATGTGACCTCCTCGTGCTTCTGCATGCGTCTGAATAATACCATGCCAACAAGGGCCAAACCAGGTAGGGTGACGGACGACGGCTTCCCCCTGAAGTAGCGTCATAATCCGTAAGGCGCCTTGGAAAGCTATCGCGCAGTCCCGCATGGACGAGGACTGTTTGAGCACGGCGCTTGCCCATGGCGCCGAAAGGATTTGTCGCTCCCCATCACCGCCTACATGGTAAGAATGTACTCTGCGAGCAGATAGATGAACGCGATGATCGCGTAGGTCTGGAGAATGCCCTTCCACTCCGTCACGAGAAGTCCGGCAAACTCACGAAGAAACGCATTTGGCCAGAAGTAGGCCTTTGTCTTGCTGCCCATGCCCTCTACCCTCATACCCGCTTGTTGGGCGCACACATAGCCGCGAAACACGTGATAATTGGTAGTAGAGAAACCTACGGAGACCTCACTCACGTCACGCCCCGCATGGCGCTCTATGA
>CACXZL010000117.1:6049-7468 GCA_902772085.1 uncultured Coriobacteriaceae bacterium
TTTTCCCTTGTGGTGGATGAGCGATCCTCAAGAGCCAGTCGCTCCTCTGGCACTCCCTGCCCAAGGAGATAGTTTCCCATGCTCTGAGCCTCACTTATGACCTCGTCTGGCCCTTGTCCGCCACTCGGCACAAAGACGGCCGGTGTCTCACCCATCTCGATGCGCTTCTTGTCGAATCCAAGGGCACGCTCTATACGACCGATGAGCAGGGGACATGGCGTGCCATCCGGCCTCAAGCCACATCCAAGGATCACTACATAGTCGAAGTGCTTTTGCGGCTCATGGCAAGACGCAGACCAAGCACAGAGAATGGTAGAGAGCAGCAGGCACTCCCCAAACACGATCCCCACTGCGAATGCGGAGCTGAGCAACTCCGTCATCTGCACACCCAGCGCTAGATGGAGGTCAAGGTTCCAAAAGTTAAACCATATATAGGTCGCCACGAACCACATGACGCTCACTGCTATGCCGAGCAGATTTATGGGCCTTCTGCCCTCGTGCCGTATGAGAGATATGTTGCTCAATGACACGAGCAATGCCATGAGACCCAGAGGCCACGTGGATATCATGATGAACCAATCGGCCATTCCCGAAACCTGAAATGCCAAGTCAGAGAAATTGCGAAGCGAGCTATGAAGCAGCAGAAATGTGAAGAACGCAAATTGAAACAGGCAAAACATCAGCCCGCCCCCACTTGCCACCATGTCGTATCCGTACCACGTCTCTTTTACGAGGTGCAAGAGCACACTGCCAAACAGCACGACCATGACTCCGAAGAAGATGCATATGCTGAGATGTATGGCTTCCCATCCCTCGAAGTTCGCATGGTCCTCGATGATCGCCCCATCTCTCACTTCCAACGACAACATCGTGTTGATGGACTGGTCACCAAAGGTCGCAACGGTGCTTCCGTCCTTCAGCGCCTTAAAGGTCAGACGCGCGGAACCCCCTCTGCCGTGCTCGACCGAGACGAGCTCGACCACGCCCGGCACGTCATACGTGATGTCATCCGTATCAAACCCGTCATAGTTGAGCTCCCACATGCCACTGACCGGCGTCCACACGTGATACGTCGAGCACACAGAGCGTATATGGAAATAGGAGCAGGCAAACAGTACCACTGCAAGCGGTATGAGTATGAGAAAACGTCGCCATATCCCTTTCGCCGGTGAGTCAATGGTGCTGTCTGCCTTGTTCATGCATTCTCCCCTTATCTGCCTGCAGGCTGCGATTCGACTCGATGCAGCGCGTCAGGCCTCCCTGGTAGCCACGATGCTTACGCCCGTTCCACAGACGTCATCCAGTATAACGTCTCCTATGTGGACGGGTGCCGTCGCACGTACATCTTTGAGCGCTTCCATCACCTCAAAGATCTTTGCCTTGGGAACGTCTGACGCGGTCTTCACCGATACCATACGC
>CACXZL010000118.1 GCA_902772085.1 uncultured Coriobacteriaceae bacterium
GATTCTCAATAAGAATCCGTTTCGCGTAATCCTCGCCGCCTCTTTTCGCAAGATATGCCGCGCATTCCCTCATGTGGCACGAGCGTCCATTCCGGTCATGCGTGTCGCTGCCGACAAGCTCTATGACGGTACCAATCTCTATGACCTACGGCTTGTGTCCACTATGGGATTCACGCGCAGTGACGTGGATCGTCTCGCTGTCGTAGAAGGCGTGCAAAGTGTGATGCCAGCCATGTCGATGGATGCTATGACCCGTATGGGCAACTTGCAGATTGCCACGCGCATAAGCTCCATGGATGTGGACGCCGTAGAAAAGGGCGTCGAGCAAGATGCAAACGTCATCCTCTCGGACGATGGCACCTACATAAACCGCGTATTCCTGCGCGAGGGCAGCTGGCCGAGCAAGTCGGACGAGTGCGTGATAAGTGCCGACAAGCTCATAGAGGGGCTTTCGATAGGTGACAGCGTAGAGGTTCTGTATGGCGTTGTTGATATTGATGACGCGTTGAGCGCGAAGACCTTCAAAGTCGTGGGAACGGTGAGCGCCTCTCAGTATCCCTATACGGGACGCTTCGGCACCACCACGTTGGGGTCCGGAAGCATAGACGAGTATATATTTGTGCGTAAGGACGCGTTTGTGGAGGACTATCCGTTTACGGAGATGTACATGCGCGTGGAGGGTGCGGATGCCTACGAGAGTGGGTCGGATGCATACAAGGCAGCAGTGAATGCCGTGCGAGAGCGCATCGAATCCATGCAGCACGACCTTGCGCAGGCACGCCTTGTCGACATGAGGGCTGATGCCCAGGAAAAGATTGACGAGGCACGCGAGAAGCTTGAATCGAAGAAGGCCGACGCAAACAAAGAGCTCGGTGACGCGCAGTCCGAGCTCGATGACGCAAAGAAGGAGCTCGACAGCTCAAAAACCCAACTCGATGACGCCCAAGCTCAGCTCAACGACGCTCAGTCTGAGCTCAGCGACGCGCAGGCGCAGCTGGCAGATGGGCAGGCAGAGCTCGATGCCAGCGCCAAAATGCTTGCCGATGGCGAGAAGGCCTATGAAGACGGTGCGTCGGAGCTTGCGTACTCCGGCAGGCAGCTCGCAGATGCTAAGCAGACCTTGGATGCTTCCGAGGCTCAGGTTGTCGCCGGGCGAGAGGCCCTCAATCAGGGTGAGCGGCAATGGGAGGAACACAAAGCGGATCTTCTGGGCCAGCTGGGGCTCGATTCCTCGGCATCGCTCGCGGACGCGCGTGCATACGTGAGTTCAAAGCAAGTGGAGATAGAGTCAGGCGGGCAGCAGCTGGAAGACGGCATCGCACAGGCAGAAGGTGCCATCGCTCAGCTTGAGGACGGCATAGGGCAGCTCGAGGACGGAATTGCTCAAGTCAATCGGATGCTGACGTACTTGCCAGGAGGTTCTTTGAGAAATCGGCTTCTCGCCCAGAGAGCGGAGTTGGACGATCAGCTCGAGCAGGCGCGAGCGGGCCTGCAGATCGCAACGGCTAGCAGACGGCAGCTAGAGGAGCAGCTGGCGGCCCTTCCCGAGCAAGCGGCTCTGCTCGAACAGGCTCTCGCAGGCATTGACGAGCTTGAGAGCGCTCGTGTGACCTTAGATGATACGGCCACACAGCTCGCGGATGCCGAGGCGAAGATGCAAGAGGGAAAGGCCGCGTACGAGTCTGGTTTGGCGCAGTACAACGATGGCGCGGGCAGGCTCGAGAGCTCTCGCAAAGAACTGGAGGACGGCCGGAGCGCGCTCGAGAGCGGTCGCGCTGAGCTTGCCGACGGTCGCAGAGACTACGAAAGCGGTCTGAGGGATTACGAGGACGGGCGCAGGGAGTACGAAGACGGTCGCAAGCAATACGAAGACGGCCAATCGCAGTACAATCAGGGCCTTACGGAATACGAGACGTCTAAGGCAGATGCAGAGAGAAGGATTGCGGAGGCTGAGTCCGAGCTCGACGACGCACAAAAGGAAGTAGACAAGCTCGAAGCCCCTAAGCTTTACCTGCTCGACCGTACGCAAAACGAGGGGATTGTCTCACACAACTCCGACAGCCAGCGCATGGACTCCATCGCGGACGTCTTCCCGTTCATCTTCTTCCTGGTCGCAGCGCTTGTTGCGCTTACTACCATGACGCGCATGGTGGATGACTGCAGGGTGGAGATCGGCACCTTTAAGGCGCTGGGGTATTCAAAGATGCGCATAGCCTCTAAGTTCTTGTGGTATGCGGGTATTGCCTCGACGACTGGTGCCGTGCTGGGCATTGCCATACTCTCACAGGTGTTGCCTATCATAGTGACGTCTGCCTACTCCGTCATCTACACCGTGCCTGTGCAGATTGCGCTTCTTCCCATCAACCCGGGAACTGCTTTTCTTTCGGGAGGCCTTGGCGTTGGTGTGACCTTGTTTGCTACCTATGCGGCGGTGTTTGCGAGCCTGAAGGAGACGCCGGCCACGATCATGCTTCCGCGCGCGCCTTCTGCGGGCAAGCGCATCCTCCTTGAGCGGGTTGGGTTCATTTGGAGGAACCTTTCGTTCTCTTGGAAGGTCACGTGCCGCAACATGTTTAGGTACAAGAAGCGTCTCACCATGACCGTCGTCGGTATTGCAGGCTGCGCGGCACTTCTCTTGGTCGGCTTTGGCTTGCATGACGCAATCTGGGATGTGTTTGAAATCCAATACGGGCCGCTTCAGCATTACGACACGACGGTGGGCCTGAACTCCGATGCCCTAGAGACCGACATAGCGGAGGTGGAGGACTATCTCAGGTCCACCAATGAAACAAGCGACATCATGAGGGTTCAGGTGGAAAACATGCAGGTGGGAGCCTCTCAGAGCGATAGGAATCCGGCAGTAACGCGTGTGTTTGTGCCGCAAAACAGCGATGAGCTTGCAAAAGCCGTAACGCTTCGCGATCGCGTCTCGCAGGATGCGGTGGCCTTCGACGACAATGCGGTGGTGGTTTCCGAGAAGCTTGCCACGACGTATGGGTTGAAGCCGGGGGATGAGATTCTCATTTACGAGCAAGACAACATAGGAAACACGAAGGGTGACGGCATTCCTCTTACCATCACCGGTATCACGGAGAATTACGTATTCAACCTCGTGTACGTAGGCAAGGAGGCCTGGAAGGGCGTGAAGAGCAGGAAGCCGAGCTACTCCACCATCCTTTGCTCCACCAATCCTTCCAAGGACGTGCGCGCGGCCATTTCAGACAGGCTGCACAACTTCGGCAATGTCTCAGTAGTGACATATACCGATGATATTATCGATGCATATCGTAAGACTGTTTCGGTGGTAGACATGATTGTGGTTGTACTCATCGTAAGCGCGGGCCTGCTCGCGTTCATCGTGCTCTACAACCTCACAAACATCAACATCAGCGAGCGTGTGCGCGAGATAGCGAGTCTCAAGGTGCTCGGATTCACCAAGCATGAAATCTATGCGTATATTTTTCGTGAGATTGCGCTGCTCTCTATCTTGGGCGACTTGGTCGGTATGGTATTCGGTGTCTTCCTCGCGCACTTCGTTGTGGTGACGGCGGAGGTGGACCAGGTGATGTTTGGCCGCACCATTCACCCGATGAGCTTCGTGTACGCCTTTGCCCTCACGCTCGTGTTTACCGCGCTTATCCTGCTGCTCATGCGACACAAGTTGGATAAGGTCGATATGGTAGAGTCGCTCAAGTCAGTGGAATAGAAGAGGCGATGACGCATGAAGGCAGCTCAAAATAGTGCTCGACAAGTGCTGGTGCCCACTATCACGATAGGCATACTCATTGCCGTGTGGGAGCTGGTGGTCCGTGTGGGCTTGGTGCCGGATTACCTGCTGCCTAGTCCCAGCCAAGTTATAGCTGCCTTCGTGCGCGATGTCCCTCTGCTCGCGACGCATGCCTCAACGACGTTGCTCGAAGCAGTGATAGGGCTTGTGCTGGGGGTGCTCATAGGGTTTGTGGTGGCCGTGCTCATGGATCGCTTCGAGATGATATATCTTGCACTCGACCCCATCATTACGGTGAGCCAGACCGTTCCTACCATCGCGATCGCACCTTTGCTCGTGCTATGGTTTGGCTATGGATTGGCTCCAAAGATAGTTCTTATAGTGCTGACCACGTTCTTTCCGATAGCGGTATCGCTTGTGAGTGGATTTCGCTCGGTGGATCCCGACATGATTGATCTCATGCGCACCATGAATGCGCGTGAGTCGCAGATTTTTTGGCATGTAAAGATGCCACTGGCACTCGAGCAGTTCTTCAGCGGACTTCGCATCAGCGCTACCTATGCCATTGTGGGTGCCGTGATTGCAGAATGGCTGGGAGGTTTTTCTGGTTTGGGCGTGTACATGACGCGCGTGCGGAAGTCCTTTAGCTACGACAGCATGTTTGCGGTCATAATCTTGATATCGGGTCTGTCGCTCGCACTTATGAAGGCGGTAGATTTCCTGAAGTACCTGTGTATGCCTTGGAAACGGGCTTCTGAAACAAGCCATAATTCTGAAACAAGCCATAAGTGAGCGGCATTTTTTAAACGACGGGCAACAAAACCGCCCTCCCCAAACGGAGAGGGCGGTGAACGTTTGCGCTATAGCGATGGTGCGGCTTAGCGACCAGCCTCCTGCTTGATGTTGTTTGCAATCCAAAACATGAGGCCTGCGACAATAACGCTCACAATCAAAGAGAGGGAGAATTTGCCCGAGAAGAGACCAGAAATGAGGTTCAGCGCGGAGATTACCAGTGAGGCGATGGCAAGAATCCAGACAGGCATAATCTTCTGGTTGTCATTTGCGGCGCGAAGTCCAAGGATGCCTTCGACGAGTGTAAGGATACCGTCTACGATGCCGACAATCCCGAGCAGCGAGAAGCCGGCGGTAACAGCGGCTTGCTGATTGCCGGTCACGCCCGCCGAGGCGATGTCAGAGGAGTTGAGAATCCCGACGCCCACTCCCAATACTCCGCTCATGAGACCAGCGATGAGGGCGAACGCGCCAAAGACGATGTTGATGATGGCGATGACAAGCAGCGCCTTTTGAGAGCTAGATCGATTCATGGTATGGCCCTTCCTTTCTACCGCCTGCCGCTTTTTGCAGCAGGCATACTATAGTCTTTCTACCATAACCGATGCGAATAGTGAAGTAGGAATTGTGAAGAGAAACGAAATGTGCCGGGGGGACGTGTGTCAGGGGAACGGAGGCCCCCCGGCACACTCTCCTGAATAGAAGGATTTGAACGAGTGGCATCGTTTGCTAAGCTCTTCTTTGTTTACTGTGTTTGTCTCCCGGCGAGAGTTGAATACCTTAAAGTAAAGCATTGGAGGAGGCTTCGGATATCATGCATAGCGCAGAAGAACTGGAAAATACAGTATTCCTCTGACTGTCGTGGGCGTGCTGTCCATAGCGCTCAGCACCCTCGCGGCGCGCTATGTGTCGAGCAAGCGCGTCAACTACACGCGCGCGAGCGCAAACGCAGCAGGCAGACTGTATTCCACGACAGTCAACGGCATGGAAATGATCGAGACCATAAAGGCGGCAGGTGCCGAGGCCACCTTCTTCAATAGGTGGTCGGGTTATCAGGCGGCCAACTACGATATCCAGGCCAAAATGACCCTGGTCAACGAGTACGTGGGCACGATACCCCAGGCCATCACGAAGCTCGCCAATATCATCGTGCTGGTGATGGGAATCTGGCTTATCGTGAAGGGTGATTTCACACCCGGTGTCCTCTTGGCGTTCACGGGCTTTCTTTCCTCGTTCATGGCGCCAGTGAACCAGATGATAGGCCTGGCATCATCGAACGTACGGTGCGTTGCTTGCCTACCTCGACACCGGAGAGGCTATAGCTCTGCTGCCAAGAGGCTTATTCGGCTACTTTTACACGGATCCCATGACGGGACTCGAGACGAGGGTGACGGATTCCGTTGCAAAGCGCGTTCGCGAAGAGGCTCTTCTGTTTTACAAGCCCCTGCCTGCCAAGTCGCTTACGGTGCGCGATCTGCTCGCGTTTATATTTTGGA
>CACXZL010000119.1 GCA_902772085.1 uncultured Coriobacteriaceae bacterium
CTCACATCGTTGCAAACATGACGTAAGTTTTACGGTGAAAGTTGGGACGTGCAAGGGACGCAATAGGCGCTAGGAGACGTGATACAAGTCGTATGACACAGCGAGCTACTTGGATTTGCTGAAGGTAAATGGCGAAATCATGTGGGAAAAAATCTCAAATCCAGTTGTGCAGAGGAGAGTCGTTGGAATGCTGATGTGCTGGAAGGGCTTGTATACCTGAGGATGGCTGTCTTGAAGGAATGCTGAACCATTCAGGGGGAGATTACCGCGAGATGGGTGCGAGTTTATCAAAATCGCCTCGACTATGCTATGCAGTACCGGCGGATGAGAGGAGTGGTCATATGGGAATGCTGGATCTGCCATGGCTCAAGAAGGTAAGGCTCATCAAAGGGTTCGTGTTCAAAAGCGTCTTTGGTGAGAGGCCGGATCTCTGCAGACAGCTGCTCGAAGTGGTTCTTGGCATAGAAATAGCTGAGGTGGAGGTTGTTCAGCGGGAGCGCGAGTTAGACGTACTGGATAAACGACGCGGTGGAAGCATCGACTTGTACGTGGTCGATGGCTGTGGGAACCGTTACGACGTGGAGGTGCAGACACGTTTCCATAAGGACGAGTGGTTTCGCGCGCGCCTTTATCAGGAGCTCATGGATGCGAATCTACTCAAACGTGGCACTGATGTCGCCGAGCTGCGCGAGAGCATGGTTGTGTTCATTTGCGATTTCGATCCTCTTGGACATGAGTTTGCCCGCTACGATTGTGCCACCGTGTGTCTGCAGACGGGCGAAGTGGTGCCAGACCGGCGTGGCTCGGTGTATCTCAACGTGCATGGTGACCTTGAGGAACTGACGCCTGAGCTTCGGAATCTCTTGCTCCTCTTTGCGGGGAAGGCGGTTGACAACGATGACTTCGTGGGCAAAATAGTAGATGAGATGAAGAAGTGTGTGGAAGACCCTGAGTGGATGGAGAGGTTCATGACGCTCGAGGATGAGATGGAAGCCGAGAAGAAATGGGCGCGAGCTGAGGGTCTCGAGGAGGGTCGCAAACAGGGCCTCGCAGAAGGCCGCAAGTTGATGGCCGAGCAAAATGCTCGTCTCGTGGACGCCTTGGAAAGGGCGGGGCGACTTTCTGAGCTGGCGGATGCCATGCGCGATAGGGACCGATACGATGCTCTGCTAGAGGAGTTCGGCATCACCGGGAATCGCAGCGCTGGCAAAACGTCGTGATTGATTGAAGATAGCAAAAGCCTCAATGCTCTCTGCATGGCCTTGGGAAATACTTGCGATGCCATTCGATTCAGTATTGTGGGGGAAGGGCACCTTCCTCCACCTTTACCTCTTGGCCGCGAAAGCCGATGCCGAGGTAGCGGATGCGGCTAGTGAGGATGCTGCGCTCCGCTAACGTCGTCGCATAACCTTTTTGCTCGATTTGCTGACAAGCTGACGTAACGGTATCTTTCAGCGTCTTCTCTCCGCGTCGCTTATCAAACACTTTGAATTCGATTACAAACGCGAGATCCTTTCCGTCCGGCCCATCCAAAGGAGCAAGTAGTACGTCGCAACGACCCATACCTCTTTGTGGGTTCGAACGTACCTCATTGCGACCTCGCAGTTCGACGATTAGTCCCAGCACAAGTCCATGCCAGAACCTTTCCGGAAGGCGACGAGAGGGGCGTACTCCCGAGTCGAAGCTCGACATGACTCCTGTTGCAAGGTCGGACAGATACTCCTCCATGGACACAGAATCGCATGCCAGCAAGGCTTTCACGAAATCATTGTAGGACCCTCGTTCGGCCACGAACCATTCCCTCACGAGGGCGTCGAAGGCCATGCGTACCTCAAGGTTGGTGAGTGCGAGTTCCAGGCTGTCCTAGTTGTCGTCGTGGCCAGCCACACGAAGGTATCCCGTCGCGAGTAGTAGTGACCAGACAGCATTTGAGTCATATCTCAGAGTGCGGTAACTTACGAACTCGTTGACCTGCCTGCGCACGGAGTCTCCCGCGAGGAGTTTTTCGAAGTCGGTCTTTAACCCATTTCCCCCTTGACGGATGAGCTCGCCTACAAGACTGTTTGAGCTGCTGTTTGCCCAGTACGGCTTGAGCCTCGACCACTGGAGGTAGCAAGTTATGGACCACGGGTTAAACAGCTCATTCTTATTGTCAAATGTAAATCCGTCGTACCATTTGCACACGTTGTCGAGCTCGTTTTGAGCACCGAACTCTCGCAGTGCGTCTGCAACCTCGTCCTTTGTGAAACCGAAGAAGTTCTGGTATTGGGGGGTCGTGGTGGTTATAACGGCTGGGTTGTTAGTGAATCAGCAAGTCAAGGTCCTATCGAAAAAGCGGTCGCATCCTGAGAAACCCTACAATGCGCACCGTGAGATATCTCATGATGCGCATCTTGGGGTACCACAAAGTGCGGGCCGTACGCCGCGACGTAAGAATCCGCAGGTCAGGGGCTTGCCGGCAAAAGCAACCGCATCATGGGGCATCTCAAGATGCGTATCGTGGGGTACCTCAGGATGCGGGTGTCTGAGGGCGTGCGCAAACCTGCGAGTGGCGCGAGGTCGTGCGGGCCAAGATGGCAGTCCCAATCATTCCCAGCGCCTCGTCGTGCAAATACCTGTTTTTAAAAAGGCGGTTCACTTCGAGATACGCGTAACTGTTTGGAATTTCGGGCACCGAAAATACGGGGGTCACAGAAACGGCCCTCCTACCAGCACGAACGTCGGTGCCTGTACCGCCCCTACGCGAAAACCTGCCCAGAATTTCAAACAGTTACGCGATTCTCGAAGTGAGTGGGCTTTTTTGATTCAGGTTTTCGTGGAGCGCTTTCGATGGCCGCGCCTGACGGCTATTCGGAGGATTCGGCGACGCGGACTGGTCCGTGCCCGCAGACTTCAGGAGGGACGAGGCTCCTTATCCGTCTTCGTCGTGCGATGTGGGAGAGCGGAGCACGCGATGTGGGTACCGCAAGGGTCCGCCAAACAGCAGAGCTACTGTTCGTCACTTCTAAAGCAGCCTATAGGAAGGTTTGAATGCATCGCTCTAGACCTGAGCAAACCGGGGATCGACGTGGGATCTCACTTGGGACGGTCCGTTAGAACGCGCGAAGCTCCAGAGGGAGCGGCCTACCAAACAAATAGCCCTGCATCATATCAGCGCCGACGTCGCACAGGAAGTCGCGCTGAGCCTCTGTCTCCACGCCCTCCACGAGGGTACGGATGCCCAGAGACTTGGCCATCTCGATCACTGACGCGACGATGGTCTTTGAGCGAGCATTTGCGTCCATATCGCGCAGGAACTCCATGTCTACCTTCAGCACGTCAAACTCATAGTCCTTCAGCAGGTTGAGCGAGCTGTAGCCGCAGCCGAAGTCATCCATCCACACCTCGAAGCCGGCGGCGCGGAAGCGATCCATTTCCTGTCGCAGGTTTGCCGTACCGTCGAGTGCCCCTTCGGTCACCTCCACCGCAAGCATATGATGGGGGATGTGCCAGCGGTCGCATGTCTCTCGTACGATTTCGAAGATGTCGCAAATGGCGAAATCCACGCGCGACAGATTGACGCTGGCAGGTACCACAGCTCGGCCCGACCGCAGCTCCTCGCTCATGTGGCGGCATACCTCATTTACCATATAGGCATCCACCTTGTGAATCAGATGCGCCTCCTCAAGTGTGGGGATGAAGATGGCGGGGGAGAGAATGCCACGGTTTGGGTCGTCCCAGCGCGCGAGTGCCTCAAAGCCACAGACCTCACCCGTAGTAGTGTCCACGACTGGCTGCGCATAGGCGCGAATCCACTGGTTGCTCACGGCATGCTCGGCATGGCGGGCGACGTATCGACGGGTAAACAAACGCTCTCGAAGATCGCCGTCAAAGATTCGGCACGACACGTCGTAGCGGCCCTTCACACTCTCGCAGGCAATCTTTGCACAGTCGAGCGCCACATGAGCTGAGGTCACGAGCGGGTCGACTTTGAAGATGCCGCATTTGATCTCTGGCGCGAAGGACTTGTGGTACGCCTTGGTATCCTCGTGGATGATTGCGCATTTCCGCATGACGTCGGGAGAGTTGGTCACGACGGCGAATCGATCGATGGACAGGTGCGCCACCACATCGGTGGGAAACTGCCCTTTTATCGTACGGGCTACATGCAGCAGCAGCTCGTCTCCTCGCTCAAGCCCAAAGGTTCGGTTGTATGACTTGAAGTCCTCGATATCAAAGAAGAGCACCCTTGCTTTGGGGTCGCAGTGCTCGAAGTCATCCAATATATGCTGGAGAAGCGTGAAGAACCGTGATTCTTTGATCAATCCGCTAAACGGGTCCAGATACTTCAATTGCTCGTGAGATATGAACTCGATGTTTGAGGACTCGAACTTCCGCCAAATGTCGATTTCGTCGCCGGTGAGAAAAGCGGATGCGCAGTCAGCATGATTCATGTAGGCAAGCATGTCTTGAGCGGCGTCGTTTACAAAGCTGCGCATGGCGCGCTCGCTCATGGCTCCCACGCGTATCTTGAGCGGTACCTGCTCGTTGCCTGGGGTCTTGAGATTGCGTGAATCCTCTGTCATGCCAAGAATGGCTTGTAGAAAAGCCTCGCGCGGAAGCTCGTCAAGGCGAAGCAGTAAGGTACGCTCGTCCATCTGACGTATGTGTCCCGAATTGACCCCGTGGGACACAGCAAACGCGCGCAGGTAGTTCATGATTTCCGTTGCGAGCGCCTTGTCTTCACGTGCTCCGGTCTCATCGAGATTGGCTACACTGAGAAATGCCGCTTGGCGAGGGGGTACCACACTCATGATCGCTGTCCTTTCACGCTTCTAGCGGTCATTATAACAGCCTGTGGTACCGAAAGAGTTGGCCATTGGGTAGGGGTGCCATCCTGAAGGGCGGATGAACCCGTCCTTCAGGATGGCACCCATGGCTGGCCGCGTCTCTGTCGTTAGTCGTCCATCTTGATGGACTCGATGATGGGCTTGTTTTCTTCCGCGACGGTGCCGTTGTCGTCTGTGGCGGGAACCTCTGCGAGCTTATCGACCACGTCCATGCCTTCGGTCACGTGGCCAAAGGCAGCGTACTGGCCGTCGAGACTCGCGGTGGTCTTGTGCATGATGAAGAATTGCGAGCTGGCCGAGTTGTTGCTTGACGAACGTGCCATGGAAATGACGCCGCGCTCGTGCTTGATGTCGTTCTTCTTTCCGTTGGCAGAGAACTCGCCGATGATGTTTACGTCGCTCCCGCCTGTGCCGTCGCCCTTGGGGTCACCGCCTTGGACCATGAAGTCCTTCATGATGCGATGGAACTTGAGACCATCGTAGAAGCCTTGATTTGCCAAATGCGCAAAGTTGCTCACCGTGACAGGTGCGGTGTCGGCGTCCAGCTCGACCTTGATGGTGCCGTAGTCCTTCACCACGATGGTGGCGTGATGGAGACCGGAACTGTAGCCCTCGTCATAGGGGGTGGTGAGGGTGCCCGATGCGGTGATGTGGCCGGCTTCGGCCGAACTCGTGTCGCTGGGGGTTGAACTGGAGCTGCTGCTTGCCGATGAGCTCTGACTAGAACCGCCACAGGCGGCCAAGGTGAGGGCGGAAAGCGCAGAGAGCGAGAGACCCATGAACTCGCGACGATTGATAGAAGACATAGTTGCTCTCCTTTGTTTGCTTGTAGTGCCCACACAGTATAGCGGAACCCATTCAAAAAGAGCGGCACGCGCAAGGGATAACACCTTACGCGTGCCGTCGGTCGTTGCGTAGCCGCTACTCCAGCTCGAAGGCACCGGTATAGAGCTGGTAATAGGTGCCGCGCTGGGCGATGAGGTCGTCATGCGTGCCGCGCTCGATGATGCGACCGTGGTCGAGCACGATGATGACGTCGGAGTTGCGAACGGTGGAGAGACGGTGGGCGATGACGAACGTGGTGCGGCCTTCCATGAGCGCGTCCATACCGCGTGAGACGATGAGCTCGGTACGGGTGTCGATGGAACTTGTGGCCTCGTCCAGAATCATCGCGGGCGGGTCGGCGACGGCGGCACGAGCGATGGAGATGAGCTGGCGCTGGCCCTGCGAGAGGGACTCGGCGTTGCCCGTGAGCATCGTGTTGTACCCCTCGGGAAGGCGCCTGATGAACGAGTGCGCGCCGACGAGGTTTGCCGCCTGCATGCACTGCTCGTCGGTTGCATCGAGACGTCCATAGCGGATGTTGTCCATGACGGTGCCTGTGAAGAGGTTTACGTCCTGCAGCACTACACCAAGGGAACGGCGCAAGTCCGACTTGCGGATCTTGTTTATGTTGATTCCGTCGTAGCGTATCTTGCCATCCGCGATGTCGTAGAAGCGGTTGATGAGGTTTGTGATGGTGGTCTTACCGGCGCCGGTCGCGCCTACGAAGGCGACCTTCTCTCCAGGCAGAGCGTAAAGCCTCACGTCATGCAACACGAGCTTTTGTGGGGTGTAGCCGAAATCCACGCCGTCGAGGACGATCTCGCCCTGGAGCGGTACGTACGTGACGGTACCCGTGCTCTTGTGCGGATGCTTCCATGCCCAGATGCTGCCGTCGGCGTAGCGGTCGCACTCCTCATAATCATGCGTGCCCTCCACGCGCCTTGCACGCACGAGCGTGACGTAGCCGTCGTCTTCCTCGGCGAGCTCGTCGAGCAGCTGGAAGATGCGCTCGGCACCAGCGAGGCCCATGACCACGAAGTTGATCTGGTGGGGGAGATCTGGCCGATGGAGCCGGCGAAACGCTTGGTGAGATTCAAGAAGGGAATTACGATGTCGATGGAGAGGACCATGCCGGAGATGGAGGGGTTGGGGATGGCGAGGCCGAGGAAGAGCCCGCCCGCAAGGGCGACTACGACATAGGAGAGGTTGCCGAGGTTCATGAGGATGGGGCCGAGGACGTTCGAGTAGATGTTTGCCTTCTTTGCGGCCTCGAAGAGTTCGTCATTTACCTGGTCGAACTGCTCTTGCATCTCCTTCTCATGCGTGAAGACCTTGATGACCTTCTCGCCGTTCATGGCCTCTTCGGCAAAGCCCTCCGCTCGGCCGATGGCGTGCTGCTGGGCGAGGAAGAAGCGAGCGGACCTGCCTCCCATGAAGCGGGTGAACCATCCCATGAAGGCTACCATCACAAGCACGACGAGCGAGAGCGGTATGGAGTACCACAGCATGATGAAGGTGAGCGAGATCATGGAAATCGCCATGGTGAGCAGGTTTGGCAGGGCGACGCCGATGAGCTGGCGCAAGGCGTCCACGTCGTTCGTATAGTAGCTCATGATGTCTCCGCGCTGATTGCGGTCAAAGAAGCTTATGGGCAGATCTTCCATGTGATCAAACATCTTGTTTCTGATCTGCATGAGGGTGCCCTGCGTCACGAAAGCGCCGAGCTGAGTCTGGGCAATCTGGCCAGCGAGCGCGACGGCGTAGGTGCAGACGAGCATGATGGCGATCTGCGTGATCTCCGGACTCGCCGCCGCCCAGTCGCCGGACTGCCAGTAGCGGCTGATGACGTCGATGGTACGCTGCAGGTAGATGCTCGGGAAGGTCGAGAGCACCGCCGAGACCACCACGCAGACGAGCATGAGCGTGAACTGCAGGGGATAGAAGGAAAACACGAGCTTGATGGTGCCGCGAAACACCGTCATGGGATTGGCTGCGTGCCTGCCGCGGCTGCCTTTGCCGGGCACGCCCTTGTTGAACTCGTCTTCATTTTTCCCGCCGGGCCTTGGGGCGTCCTTCAGTCGTGCGCGGTCGTTGAGGATGGCCTTCTCGGATGAGCTGACGTCGCGCTTACTCATGGAGATCGCCTCCCTTCTCGAGGTCATGCATCTTCTCGTCGTGGCTTGCTTTGTTTTGCGTCTCGTAAATCTCGCGGTAGATTTCGTTTGTGCGCAGGAGGTTCTCGTGGGTGTCGAAGGCGTTGATCTGACCGTTGTCGAGCACGATGATGCGGTCGGCGTCCTTTACCGAGCCGGTGCGCTGGGCGATGATGATCTTGGTCGTGTCGGGGATGAACTCGCGGAAGCCTTGACGGATGAGCTGATCGGTCTTCGTGTCCACCGCGCTGGTGGAGTCGTCGAGGATGAGGATCTTTGGCTTCTTGAGCAGGGCACGGGCGATGCAGAGGCGCTGCTTTTGGCCGCCGGAGACGTTGGTGCCGCCTTGCTCGATGTAGGTGTCGTATTTCTCGGGCATGAGCTGGATGAACTCGTCCGCCTGTGCGAGCTTGCATGCGTGGACGAGCTCCTCGTCGGT
>CACXZL010000120.1 GCA_902772085.1 uncultured Coriobacteriaceae bacterium
GCACGCCAAAAGCCAAGACGCAGGAAGCCTCAGGCAAAGAAGGCACGCACGCAATGCTCGCCCGAGCCTGCCGCGGTGGCGGCGCCACCTGCCCGTACGGCGACGACGCCGGTCGTCGCGAAGGCGCCGGTGGCGGGCACGCGGCCTGGCGATGGCGCAGAGGGCTACGAACTGCCACCCCTCTCGATGCTGAGTTCGAATCCCAACTCAGCCGGAACTGCCAGCAGCGTGGAGGAGCTTGACGAGACGATGGTGCGGCTGCAGGGCACGCTGCACGAGTTCGGGCTGACGAGCCGTGTGGTGGACTACGTCGCGGGCCCCATCGTGACCACGTTCCGCGTCGAGATGGGAGAGGGAGAACGCGTGAGCCGCATCCGCAACCTCGAGGACGACATAGCCCTCACGCTCGCTGCGGAGAAGGTGCGCATCTTCGCCCCCATACCGGGGACCTCCTTCGTGGGCATCGAGATCCCAAACAAGACGCGTCAGAACGTGCATCTCGGCGACGTGCTGCCCTACGCGAGCGGCGGTCCGCTCGAGGTGGCGATTGGGCGCGATTCGAGCGGCGGGCCCGTGGTCGCAGACATCTCCAAGATGCCGCACATGCTCGTGGCAGGCACCACGGGCTCGGGAAAGTCGGTGATGATCAACTCCATGATCATGTCGCTGCTCATGCGCACGTCGCCCAAGCAGGTGCGTCTGATCATGATCGACCCGAAGCGCGTGGAGTTCAGCTGCTACAACGGCCTCCCGCATCTCTACGTGCCGGTCGTCACGGAGCCTCGCCAGGCGGCGAGTGCGCTGCAGTGGGCCGTGTCCGAGATGGAGCGCAGGCTCAAGGTGTTTGAGCGAGCCGGCGCCCGCGAGGTCAACGTGTACAACCGCATGATCGCCCAAGGCAAGTTCGACGACATGGAGCATCCGCCGGAGCACATGCCGTATATCGTCGTCATCATAGACGAGCTCTCCGACCTCATGATGGTCGCGGGAAAGGACGTGGAGGCCTCCATCGTCCGCATCGCCCA
The DNA here is from genome assembly GCA_902772085.1 of uncultured Coriobacteriaceae bacterium. Lineage (GTDB taxonomy): Bacteria > Actinomycetota > Coriobacteriia > Coriobacteriales > Atopobiaceae > RUG440. Next base: position 1,026 of record CACXZL010000120.1, read on the forward strand.
GCTCGCGCGTGCCGCCGGCATCCACCTCGTCATAGCCACGCAGCGTCCCTCGGCAAACGTCGTGACGGGCCTCATAAAGTCAAACATCGACAATCGCGTGGCGCTCAAGGTCTCCTCGGGCATCGACTCGCGCGTCATCTTGGACGAGACCGGCGCCGAGCGGCTGCTGGGCAACGGCGACATGCTCTTTAAGTACCGTGGATTGAATATGCAGCGCGTGCTGGGATGCTACACTTCGGACTCAGAGATAAACGACGTGGTGGACTTCATACGCAACCAAGCTGAGCCGGACTACCATGAGGAGATTCTCTCGGCTGTGGTACCCGGGCAGGCCGGTCCGGCCGCACGCGCCGCGGGAGAGGACGACGACGACCCCTTGGTCTGGGAGGCAGCGCAGATCGTGGTGGAATCGCGACTGGGATCGACCTCCGGACTCCAGCGTCGGCTCAAGGTGGGCTATGCGCGGGCAGGCCGCATCATGGACATGCTGGAGGCGAGGGGCGTGGTGGGCCCTCCGGACGGGTCGAAGCCTCGCGAGGTCTTGTTGGACGAAGACGGGCTTGAGGAGCTGCGCATACAAGAGGCCAAGTATCGAGAGGTCGTGTAGCTCATGGATCGCCCATTGTTTAGTGACATGCTTGCCGATCGACGCAGGCAGCTCGGGTACTCCATACCCCAGGCCGCTCGCGTGCTGCGGCTTCGCGAGGACGTCCTCGTCGCGTTCGAGGAAGGCGATTTCGAGATGATGCCGAAGAGCGGCTACGCCCAGGGCATGCTCTCGTCATATGCGCGCTATCTTGGACTTGACGCGAGCGTGATCGTGGACACATATGCCAGGGACTACGAGCGCTATCGGCGAGAGCAGCGCCGGCGCGGAGGCTCCGGCAGAGGATCGCGGCGTGGCCTGCAGGGATCCATGGGCACGGGGGTCGGTCAGCCCTATGTGGGCTCCCGTGGTCTCTTGCCGACGTCGGGGGGGCCTGCGGGAGACATGGGCTCGTTCGCCACGACGCGCGTGAGGACGAGAAGCGGGTCCTCGCCCCATACAAATGTGGGCGAGGAGGGCTACTCCTACGACAGCTCCAGCTATCCGCAGGGCAGACCGTACACCGCACGGACTCCGTCGCAGGCGCTCAGGTCGGGCAGCTCCCGATCGTCGAGGCGCAGGAGCGACATAACCACCATGGACCTCGAGGGATATGACGACGACCTGAGGCTCGGCACCGATGCCACGCCATACGAGGCCGCGTCCACGCGCAGGGGAAGGCGGTCCTCACGCAACATCTCGAGCGCTCGCCGGCCGCGCATAGAGCGACAGGCTGACCGAAATGCCCGCAGGAGAGGCGACCGAGACCGCGCGTCGGGCCGGAGGGGCCAGCGGGGTTCGTTCGCCGAGTCGGTGTTTGCGGGCGCCTTCTCCCACATAGGTGCCATAGTGGCCGTCATCGTGGTCATCGCGCTTTCGCTGATCATCATATTCTCCGCGAACTCCTGCATCCGACAAGACACCGACGCCGCCCGTACCGTGCCCGTCTCCGAGGCGAGGCGCGAGGCGAAGTCGTCGGACACCGGATCTGTCTCCACCGACTCGTCTGGCTCGGGCGTGAGCTCGACAAGCGCCACCTCGGATGCCACGGCGACCTCATCTGTCGCCAGCGAGAAGGAGACGAGCGTCTCGGTGTCCGTCGCGGACGGCGCGGTCACGTGGCTCGAGGTGGAGTGCGACGGAAAGAGCGACGTGGCCCAGACGATCACCGGGCCATGGCAGAAGACCTATACCGTGGAGCAGGCCATCACCATCCAAGCGGGGGATACCACGGCGGTCTCGGTCGTGCAGAACGGAAGGCAGGTGCAGTTCGAGTCCATGGCCTCCGGCATCGGCAGCATACGCATCCAAGGAAGCGGAAAGAGCGTCGCCAGCACCTCTTCCTCCAGCTCGTCCTCCTCGTCGTCTTCCGCAAAGAGCGACGTCAAGGACGGCGCGGGCGACATGGACGCGAGCGTCGAGACCGGGACGGGCGAGAAGAACGAGACCGGCAAGACCGCGACTGTGACGAGCAACAAAAACAACACCTCGTCAAGTTCATCGTCCAGCTCGAACGGATCGTCAGCCAAGATGGGCAACGCCGCAAACGGCGGCGGCGACGGGGGCGGTGCGACGCAGACGGGCACAGAGGGTACGGCAGGGTACTGAGATAGCGACATTTGGAGGAATCCTACGATGAGTGTGACGTACGAGAGGCGAAAGGTACCACAGGCGCAGGGATCGCGGCGGGGCGGCGAGGCGCCAAGATGCTACTTTCTCACGTTGGGCTGCGCAAAGAACGAGGTGGATACCGACCGTATGCGCGCCCTGCTCACGAGGGCCGGATTTGTGGCCAGCGAGGACGCGCGCGATGCGGATGTCGCTCTTATAAACACCTGCTCGTTTCTCGCGGCGGCGACGCAGGAGTCCATAGAGGCGACGCTGCAGCTGGCACAGGAGAGAGACGAGGGCATCGGGAATCTCCCCATCGTGATGTGCGGCTGCGTTCCCTCGCGGTATGGGGAGGAGCTCGAGGACGAGCTCCCCGAGGTGGCCGCGTTCGTTCCGGTGCAGGAAGAGGGGCGGATCGTCGAGGTGGTCTCCGACGTGCTCGGCCTCGTGACGCCCATGTCGCCGCAGGGGACCATGTCCCCCCTGCGCACCATAGAGGGCGCATCGGCCTATGTGAAGATCTCAGATGGTTGCGATCGCTTCTGCGCGTTTTGCGCCATACCGTACATCAGAGGCGCGTACTTCTCGCGCCCCGCAGCAGACATCTGCTCCGAAGTGCACCATCTCATGGAGGGAGGCGTGCGCGAGATCGTGCTCATCGGCCAGGATACGGGCGTCTGGGGCGCCGACTTGGACGAGCGAAGGGACCTCGCCTGGCTTCTGGAAGAGGTTTCCCGCGAGGTGCGACCCTACGGTGGCTGGGTCCGCGTGCTCTATCTGCAGCCCGAGGGGATGACCGAGAGGCTCATTGCCGCCCTTCGCGACATCCCCGAGGTGCTTCCCTACATAGACATCCCCATCCAGCATTGCAACGAGCGCATGCTCTCACGCATGGGGCGTGGTGGGTCTCGCGACGAACTCGCGTCGTTGTTTGCGCGGCTGAGGGAACAGATTCCCGGCATGGTGCTCCGGTCGACGGGCATGGTGGGATTTCCGGGCGAAACCGAGGAAGAGGCGGACGAATTGGTGGACTTTGTCGAAGAGGTCGGCTTCGACTACACGTCCGTCTTCGCGTACTCCCAGGAAGACGGTACGGCGGCGGCGGAGATGCCAGACCAGATCGACGAGGAGACGAAGCTCGAGCGGACGCAGCGGCTCATGGACGTCGCGGAGCAGCTGGGCTTCCAGGCGACCGCGCGTCATGTGGGCGAGGTGGTCGACGTCATCATAGACGGCGTGGAGCGCACGGACGAGGGTACCGAGCTCATAGGGCACGCCTGGTTCCAGGCGCCCGACAGCGACGGGGCGGTGCACATCGAGTCGGGCGAGGCCGCGGTGGGCGACATCGTCACCTGTCGGCTCGTGGACTCCTTCTGCTATGAGCTCGTGGGGACCATCGTCGAAGATGCCGAGGAGGTGGCGTAGATGCCGAAGGGACGTGTGAATCAAAGCATTTGGACACCTGCAAATATCGTGACTGTCATCAGGGTGGCCGCCCTGCCGCTGTGGCTCCTCTTGGCCCAGCTTTCGGCTCCGGCCACCGACTCGGTGTCAATAAGCTCGGTTGTCGTATTCGTTCTCTACGTGCTGATCTCGCTTACCGACAAGCTCGACGGATACTTGGCCAGAAGCAGGAACGAGGTGTCTTCCTTCGGGCAGTTCCTCGACCCCATCGCCGACAAGCTCGCCGTGACGGTGGCGCTCTGCTATCTCCTTGAGTCGGACCTCACCAACTCATGGGTGTTGCTCGTCATCCTCTCGCGCGAGTTCCTCGTAAGCGGCCTGCGCATGGTCGTCGCGAGCAAGGGGGTGGTGGTGCCTGCGTCGAACCTCGGAAAGTGGAAGACTGCGATCACCATGGTGTCCATCTGCAGCCTCCTTCTGGTCATGGCGTTGCCACAGGGAGTCTTCGCCGACCGCCTTCATCTTGCAGGCAACGTCGGCATGGCGATAGCCCTCGTTCTGACCGCGTGGTCCGGGGTGGACTATTTCATGAAGTGTTGGCCATATGTCATAGGGAAGCGGAGCTAGCGTCTCTGCGCGATGCAAGTGGGGCGGACGTGACGTACGAGGCGTGCGCGTAGCCTCATCGGGCATGCCACGGGCGCTGGAGTCACGGTGGGTGCGGCAGGGTCCTGCACGGGTGGCCGCTCGAAGGGGAACTGAGGGAACGATTGTAAGGGCTCTTCAAGACTTATGATGATTCGGTAGAGAGAAACGTCTCAAATCAGCTCGTGCACGTGATGAACGTTCAAACTTTTTTCCGAATCGCCCCCTTGCTCGTAGATGTGGCGCATGATGTGGATTTGGGTGCGCACTATGTGCGAGATGGGTGCGAGTTTGCGGATTCGCCCCTTGCTAGAATCTTGGTACTTTCCCTTGCAACGAACGAGTGTTCGTTGTATGATAACAAAACCAAAGAAACAGAAAGGGAGTACCATGGCTCGTAGTAAGAGTGTTCGTAGGGAGATTCGTCCTCGTACCTATGGTGAGGAACGCACCCAGGTCATCGAGAGCACGACCAAGGACATAGAGAAGAAGTTCGGCAAGGGTTCCATCATGAAGTACGGCGATGGCGGTCCTGAGCTCGAGATCGAGGCCATTCCCACGGGCTCCATAGCCTTGGATGCCGCCTTGGGCATAGGGGGCGTTCCGCGTGGCCGCATCATAGAGATATACGGTCCCGAATCGTCGGGCAAAACCACCCTTTCCCTCGAGATCCTGGCTGAGGCGCAGGCGCTTGGAGGCGTCGTGGCGTTTATCGACGCCGAGCACGCACTC
>CACXZL010000121.1 GCA_902772085.1 uncultured Coriobacteriaceae bacterium
TGCTGCGGAGCCTTTTGATGCTGAGGGGGCTTTTGTTGTTGGGGTTGTTGGGTCTTCTGCCCGCCGCGGTCCCCTGGCCGACGCCTTTGGCGCGTGGGCTTATCCTCTTGCTTTGAGGCCTGGGCTTGAGGCTTCTGGGCATCCGAACCAGCCGTACGGTGCCGTCGACGGCGGCGGGCTTCCTTGGGAGCTTCCGCCACTGGCACGCTTGCAGGGGCTTCCGTCACTTCTCCTTGAGTCGTCATGTGAGACAGCGCACTTGGCTGATCCCCGGCAGCGGTGCGTTTGCGTCTACGACGACGCGTGCGCTTCTCAGACGTGCCAGGCTGCTCGGCAGCAACCTTACTCGATTGCTGCTGCGGCATCTTTTGCTCAGCCTCTTGCTGCTTGGCAGCGCCTTTCTGCCGAGAGCGACGTTTGCGAGGCTGCACTTCCACAAACAAGTCTGCCGTGTCAAAGGCCTCTTCTGGGACGACTCCCATCTTGCGATCCAGCTCGGCAAGTGCCATCTGCACATCGGGGGATGAGAGCTTCTCGAGAGAAGCGCGCACCACGGTATCTGGCCTACAAGGACAATGCAGCTCCTCGGATTTCTTCGTCGCCGCCTCCGAGGCAACCATCTCGCCTAGGGGTATGCGTATCAGCTTACCGCTTTCGATACGCAGGGCAAGCTGCTCCTTGGGGGTATCGTATTCCACCACCTTCGCTTTGCCCAACGGCGTGTCTATAACCGCATTGCGTTTGGGAGCACGCCCCTTGAAGTCGCGGTACGCCTCGAACTCGTACCGCAGACAACACATAAGCCTGCCGCACGCACCGCTGATTTTGTTTGATGTGAGCGGAAGGTCTTGTTCTTTGGCCATACGTATGGAAACGGGCTCGAAGGAGAGTCCAAAACGAGAACAGCACAGCTCCTGACCACAATGACCAAAGCCACCCACCATGGCAGCTTCCTCGCGGACACCGATCTGGCGCATATCGACGCGTTGGTGTAGCTCGTGCGATAAGTCGCGCACGAGTTGCCGGAAGTCGACGCGCTCCTCCGCAGCGAAATAGCACACGACTTTCTCCCCGCCAAAGAGGTACTCCACACGAACGGGCTTCATATCGAGTTCGCTCTTCTCAACGAGCCTACGGAAGATGGGGAACGCCTCATCACCCCAGCGCGCCAGCTCGTCCGCTCGATCGAGATCAGCGTCGGTGGCAACACGCAGCACAGGCTTGAGCGTCGAGTTACCTATAGTCCTCTGAAGTTCCGAAGCGCTCACTTCGCGCGCAGAGGCTGTAGCCAGCCCTATCTCGGTTCCTCGTTCGGTAGAACAAATTACATGGTCGCCTTCTTGGGCGTCCGTGCCATTCTGAGCAAACCAAAGGTCGCGAGCGGCACAGGCAAACCTTACCGGTATGACAGATGTCATACAAGAGCCTCCTTGATAGAAAGCAGCATGACCTCGATGGCCAGCTGGGGAGTTACGTTTCGGACGATGTTTTGAGCCGCGCTACGACAGGCATCGATGGCATCAAGTACCTCGCCGGCAGCATGATTCTGCGCCACCCGCACAATGGCATCCTCGAAGTCCTCGTTTACGACGGGCTCAGCCGCCCCCTCACAGCACAGGAGCACATCCCGAAGAAACGACTCAGCCGCTGCAAGTGCTTCCATCATACCCGAACGTTCACGTGAGGTAAGCTCACGCTTGTTTGCTTCTTCAATTTGACGAAGAGCCTTCGCAGATAGATACTCGGCATCACGGTCGCTTACGACACCACTTCTTGACCCCCGTGCGTCGTCAAGCGGTTCACGCACTGCATCGCAGATCTCCTTTGCCGCCACGAGCACGTCCCACGCATCGTCATGTGCAAGCTCCCCCAACACACGCGCCACCACTCGACGCACATTGCGCCGGCCGGGCGAGGCGAGGAGCTCCGCTGCCCTTTCAGGCGTCCCCGCTATGGATAGGGCTATGCGGGCTTCTGTCTTGTTTGCCCCTGCCGTCTGCTCGACGATCTGCATGGCGCTGGCAGGAGGAATGACGCGAAAGGGGACTTGCTGGCACCGAGATACGATGGTGGGAAGCATTGCGTCCGCAGAACGAGCGATAAGTATGAAGATGACGCCCGATGGAGGTTCTTCTATGGTCTTGAGCAACGCGTTTGCCGCCGCGCCCCTCAGTCTGTCCGCTCCGTCCAGGATGTATACCTTGGTCTTTGCACGTACGGGCGTAAGCTGTACGTCCTCCAAGATAGAACGTATCTGATCCACCAAATAGCTGGAGACGCCCTCCGGAGCATAGTACTTCACGTCAGGGTGCGTGTGATGCGCAACTCGTATGCACTCGCCACAGCTGCCATCACCACCGTTGTCGCAAATCACGCATTGCGCGAGTGCCTCAGCTGCCTCATGCATACCCGCCCCAGGCACACCGATAAACAAGTACGCATGCGAGAGACGGCCTTCCTGGACGGCCGCACTCAAGAAGTCACGGACACGTGGCTGATGCGCGATGCGCAAAAGAGCGTGTGGTATACCCGTTTCGTCTGACACAAATCCCTCTCTCTTGCCTCTTACTTCAAGAAGTCGCGCAAGGCGGCAAGCATACGGGCACGCACGATCTCCACGCTTCCAGCCGCATCGATCTTTCGCACCCTCTCTGGCTCTCGAGCAGACAGCTGCAGATATCCCTCACGCACGCGCTCTTGGAAACCGGTTCCCTCGCCCTCGAGCCTGTCGGTCCGCTCGACGGTGGCACGACGCAGTGCCTCCTGCGGACTCAAGTCAAACACGATCGTGACGTCTGGTCTCACGCCACAGCTTCCAAGCTCGTTTGCCGCGTCCACCATCTGAGGTGAGAGCCCACGAGCGCACGCCTGATATGCATATGTCGAGTCATAGAAACGATCGCACACAACGGTGGCACCGCGTTCAAGCGTCGGCAATATGACCTCACGCACAAGCTGTGCACGCGCGGCTTCGTAGAGAAGTAGCTCGCACTCGTCACACATCTCGTCGTTTCCAGGGTCGAGCACCACGAGTCGAATCTTCTCGGACAGGCGCGTCCCACCAGGATCGCGCAAGCGCACGATCTCACGTCCGCCAGCTTCGAGCTCTTGGACCAACAGGTCCGCTTGCGTGGACTTTCCACATCCATCCACGCCTTCCAACGTGATAAACAAACCCTTGCGCGCCATCTATAGCACCCCTTTCTCGGGCATCATTCCCCACCAAAGAGTATAAGCCAACTTCGGTGTATGGGAAAACCCCTGTCGGGCTGCATTGGCATAACGGCAGGACGATTGGTTTCACACCACCTGACAAGCGAGTTCTTATGAGCTCTTTGCCTTTCCGCCTCTCCCACGACCACGCGGTGCGCTGCTCGTCTTTTTTTCCTTGCTGGGACAATCCATGTTTACGCAGATACGCCAAGGTCCACGCTGGGTGTTTACCTCCACCATGGGTGCGCCGCATTCAGGACACGTCTCGCCAAGCGCTCGCAATTCTCCGCGTGCGGGAAGCGGATAGCTCGTACCACATTCCTCGTAATTCTCGCATCGTATAAAGCGCTTGCCCGTACGTTCGCTTTTGTGTGCAATGAGATAGCCATGCTTGCCCGCCTCGGCACAAGCCTTGCATTCTCCCACCTTGAGATCCGGCTCGTAGTTTGTGGGACATTGGGGGTTCACGCAGGTCTCATACGCTCTTTGCCGAAACGGCTGCACCTTGACTCGAGGCGCACCGCAATGTGGACAAGCTCCCTCTATAGGAGAGATACGACCAGTGGGCACGGGATAGGTTACGTCGCAGTCAGGCCAACCCATGCATCCGATAAACGACCCTCTCGTTTTTGCAGATGACTTCATAACGAGGTCCTTGCCGCATTTGGGGCATTCACCCACCTTCGCATCGGCAGTCACCGCATCCGCTATCTCCTCGCCCAACTCATCCACATGCTCTATGAGCTTGTCGATCCATTCGGCAAGTGCCGCCCTTGACTGATCCACCACGCGTGCCTGGGTATCGGCCCCTTCGCTCACACGCGTCATGCTTTGCTCCAGCTCCGCCGTCATCTCTGGCGTCGTGATGGGTGGCGCAAACTCATGCAGAGCCTTGATGACCGCCATGCCGAGCTGACTTGGCTCCACGGGATCGTTCTTGAGATACTTCACGTCGTAGAGACGCTGAATGATACTCGCCCTCGTTGATTTGGTACCGAGTCCTCGTCGCTCCATCTCCTGAATCAGCCGCCCCTGGCTGTAGCGAGCGGGGGGTTCGGTCTGCTTGGCATCCAGCTGCATGGAATGGACATCGCAGGTATCGCCCACCTCCATAGCCGGGAGCTGATCGTCTTTCTTGAGGCCATAAGGATAGATGGCGCGATATCCTGGCTTCACCAGCACCGTGCCTGAGGTCGCAAAAGGCTCTCCGCCAATGAGAAAGCTCACCTTCGTGCTCTCACTCACCGATGCGTCCATCAGCGTAGCAAGGAAGCGTCGCGCCACCAAGTTGTACAGCTTCCATTCGGCTGGCTGAAGATCATGCGGATCGACTGACGCCGTGGGATAGATGGGCGGATGGTCGGTGGTTTCTTCCTTGCCACGAGTCGGCGTGAGTTTGGGCTGCGCGAGAAGTTGGTTGCAAACAGGCGCATATACCTGCATGACGCTAAGGTTCCGCACGCACTCGCGAAGGTCGAGCGAGCGGGGGTACACGGTGTTGTCCACGCGAGGATATGATATGAGGCCGCGCATGTACAGCGACTCGGCCAGCCTCATGGTACGCGCGGGGGCCAGTCCCTCCCCTGCCGCCGCAGCCTGAAGCGACGTGGTGTTGAACGGCGCGGGAGGACGCTGCGTACGCGACTTCTTGACGACTTCAGTGACCTTAGCCTCCTTGGCATCCCTTACATGAGAGAACGCGATGTCCGCCGCGGTCTTGTCCTTGAAGCGAGCAGTGGCATGCGTCGCCTTGAAGTTGTCCGATGTGCCATGTGAGAGTTCGCCCCAGAGCACCCAGTAGTCTTCCGGTATGAATGCATTGCGCTCCTCTTCTTTTTCAACCACCAACGCGAGCGTGGGAGTCTGCACACGTCCCGCGGAACGCACATTGCCAAAGCCTCCCCTTCGAGCTAGCGTGAGGTATCGCGTGAGGACAGCACCCCACACCAAGTCGATGTACTGGCGGCTCTCGCCCGCGTCGGCAAGGTCTTGATCAAGCTCAACCAAATTTGAAAACGCGTGGTCGATCTCAGCCTTGGTAAAGGCAGAATAACGAGCACGGCTTACCGGAGCGTTTGGCGCCACCGTACGAATCTGGCGTAAGGCATCGGAGCCGATGAGCTCGCCTTCGCGATCGAAGTCGGTGCCGATGATGATCTCGTCCGCCTTCTTTGCCAGGTTCTTCAGCGCACGTATGATCTCTTTCTCGGCCGGAAGCTTCTCAATAGGCGCCCACACCAGATACGGCAAGCTCGGAAGCTTCCAACCCTTTATGTCTACGCCATCAGCCATAAAGGGTTTGCGCTTCGTGGCATAGGGGGGATGCGCAAGACTGGCCGGCATGGTCACAGGCATCATCTCGCCCTCAGACGAAATGCCATACCACCCCTCGCCCTCTTGGTACTTCAGCTCTTTTGGGAAATCCGGCGCCAAGATATGACCGCGAAGACCTATGGTCACCCACTCTTCACCTGCATGCTTGAAGCGATAGACGGGCGTGTTGTACACCTTGTCGGCTTTCGGCTTTCCCACGTCGCACAACAAGCGTGCTATTTGGGTGGCGGCATCGTTCTTCTCTGTTACGACAAGCTTCAAAAGAATCTCTCCTTGCGGCATTTAAGCAACAACGGACTTTTAATTCGCATCGCGCTTGTATTTCTCCAGTTCATGCGCCTCGTACTCCTCGCGCGTCCAGTTCAGAGCCTCCTTGCCATCACGAAGGACTATCACGTGACGTGCAATGGCAAGCGAAATCTCGTAGAGCGACACCATGACCGCGTACAGAATGGACAGGTAAAACACTATGAGGGGGAGCTGGAACGCAAAACCAAACCCCACCTCGAGCAGCATCATGATGGAAAGGTAGTCCTCAGCGTTTACCGTGGCTGTAGCGAATTCGGTGATCTGCTCTATGAGCCATCCAAAGGCGGCCTTTTGAATCACGAGATAGCAAAATATCATGCCAAGGAAAAACAACGCGACCATTGCAGCCAAGGTAGGTAGCACCCACTTGCGCTCATCAGGCGTGAGGGCAGGAAGGAAGAATCCGAGCACCTCCCACAAGATGATAGGCGTGCACATGATGGAGCCAAAGAAGAGCGACACCTTGAAGCGTATGCTAAAGCCACCCAGGGCAGAGAGAACGGTAAGTTGCGAGCCCTCTGGCAACACCGCATATATAGGGTCAAACATGATGCTTATGAGCGTGGGTGTGGCAAGATACACCACCAAGGCGGCAGCGATAACCGAGACGATCACTATGGTAAGCCGCCTCCGGAACTCCGCAAGGTGGTCAAACAAGGGCATACGCGCTGGTCCTATAGGCATGGCGTTTTGTGGGGTTCACACAGCCTCGTGGCTAGGCCTCCCCAGCCTCCTCTCCCTCGTTTGTCGCCTGGGCACCGTTTTGGGAGGCAGTTCCAGACTTCTCATCGGATACAGCACCCGCGCTCTCTTCCCTACGGAAACGAGAACTCCTTCTCCCCGTGCGGGCATAGAGATCGGCAGCGGTTGGACGAGCCGGCGTGGGGGACGTTTCACTCCTCTGCACCTGCCCATCCCCAGGCGTGACGCCGTCGCTTTCCGGAGTTGACGCCGCAGGGCTATCGGAAGAGTCATCCTGCAAGGACGCTTCTTTTGCCGCTGCCTCCTCTGCCGCCTTACGTTCAGCCTGAAGGCGCGCTTTGCGCTCCGCAAACGTCTCGCGCTTGGGCGAGGGAGCATCCTGCGCCACGGCAGAGTCGGCCGCATCATCGCCTGCCAGTGCGGCCTGCTCGCGCTTACGCTGCTTGGGTGACTTCTCAAGTTCTTCGGATGCAGGGTCCATGATGTTTGTCTGTACGACCTCGGTAAACCCGTCAGAGGCCTCTCGGAACTGGCGCAGCACACGACCCAGCGTTCTTCCCATGCCCGGCAGCTTGTCGGGGCCAAAAAGAAGAAACGCGAAGACCACGATGATGACGAGCTCGGTCTCTCCAATGCCAAACACCTATGCTACCTCCCCCAGACACCTCCGTGCGGCAGGCACGCCTTCCGTACGGAGGAAGGAGCGCCTGCTGCGCTATCTTATTTCATGCTATGCGTCTATACCAAGCTCATCGTTTACGCCCAACATGCCCAGCACGCGGGCCACATTGCGCTGAGGATGAACGACCGCATATGAGACACCCGCATCGGCAGCGCGATGCGCGGCACCGACCAAGACACCAATTCCCGTGGAGTCAATATAGGGTGCGTCGCTCAAGTCCACCTCGATCTTGGACGAACCACGTTCCAAGGCGGCATTGAGGGCGTCACGAAGCTGAGACGCATTCGATACGTCGACTTCTCCCGCTACGTTCAATACTATATCGTTGTCGCGCTCATGCAAGGAAACGCTTACGGACATGTTTTGCACCTCTGCAATCTATGAGACATTACGCCAGCCGGCAGTCTAGAGCTCGCTCTTGTTTGCGATGATTCCCGGAAGGCCTTCTTCCGGCTTGGACTTCGTGCCAAGCAGTTCCTCGTTTGTGAGGTCGGAGAATGACGAGCCGGCGGACTTAATGGACTGGATACGCTGCTCGGCATATGTCTTTGCACCGTATTCGTCATTCGGGTCGGCATCTGCGGCCTTCTGATAGGCGTTCAGGGCATTTTCCTGGTCGTATTGCTGCTCGTAGAGCATACCGAGGTTTGCCCAGCCCATGGGATAGTCCGGCTTTTCCTCCGTCATCTTCTTCAGAGTGTCTATAGCCTCGTCGGTATTGCCCAAATAATAACTGCACAGGGCCTTCTGCACCTTCACCGCATCGGAGTCGTGCAAGGCGAGATAGCTGTCGTAGTACTCGACCGCTTTCTGAATGAGCCCTTCCGAGTACGCCTTCTCTTCATCAGTGGTGCCGCTATAGAGGGAACTATAGCCCCAGCTCATATAATTCTGGCCGAGATTGAGCAGAGCCGCCAGATCGTTGGGATCATTCTTCAAGCGCTTTTGGAACTTGACGATCTTGTCCTTGTTTTGATTTGCGAGATTCTTCAGCGTCTCGTTCTCTGGCACGCCAGCCGTGGGGTCCTCCACCTCGGCATCCGCGTTTTCGTCTGTCGAGGACTCACTCGATTCCTGATCGCTGCTTGATTGCTCGGAACTCTGGCTCGAGGATGACGCAGTCCCTGCAAAAATCGGCGCAAGTGAGGGCAGCGTCATGGAAAGTGCCATAACCACCGCAAATATACCAATGACGATCTTTGTGCCCAGGGACATCTTGCGTGGGCCACCTAACTCCTTCTCTGGCTTTTTTGCCATTTTTGTCTGACCTCCTCGTGTGGATATCCACACTCATACATACATGTAGCCTTTAGACATAAACGCTGATACGTCCTTTCGTCAAGGGAATGAGAGGACGTTTGTCGATTCTACACAAAACCCATGGGGTTTTCAGGAACAAATGAAAGATACGCGCTCTCGGCTGGCGGCCTGTTCGTGTCGCCTGCCCCGCCCCGCGCGGAGGATGGCCGTGCTCAAACAGCGCTTCGCGAACTGCGCGCGGGCATTCCTCTGCGCGGGGCGGGACAGGCGACACTCACAATCATCGGTGGATGGACGCTGTGTGCTCATACGGCCCTTGGGCACCAATGGGGTTACCACTGAGTACGTCCCCATGATGAAATAATGAAGCTATCCCCGCACGAGGCGAGCAGACACAAGCTTCACGGCGAGCACAAAGAC
>CACXZL010000122.1 GCA_902772085.1 uncultured Coriobacteriaceae bacterium
CTCTTTCCGCTGAGCACGCGATCGACGAACAGACGGCACTTGTCAACTCGGATGAAGACAAGGAAACCCATCTCCTTCACGAAGCGCCAGTCAGACCTTATGCGGCACCTCGAGTCAAGCGGTGTCGTTGCAAGCGGGAAGTCCGCGACGCCGTCCACACGGTCGATAATTGCCGTGATGCTCCTCTCGGCCGCGACGGGCTCTCCGTTCTCGACGGCCATCCACTCCCAGACGGCGCCGAGGCCGGCCACCGCCACGGGTGACCACACCACCTCAGCTGGCATCGGACGACCTCTTGGAGAACATCGCCCTCACGCCGGAGGCCGGTACCCACCCCTCGTACTCGCCTGACATGCGTCCGCGTCGCAGCTCGGAGAACAGGGTCTGCTCTGCGACCAGCCGGTCGTAGTCAGCCATGTCGAGGATTGCGTAGCGGCCGCGTCCGTTTTTGGTGAGGAAGACCGGGGCCCAGGACGGACGTCCTCGAGGACATCGGTGTAGCTACGCAGGGCTGAGACTGGCATGATGGCGAGCATAGTGCAGCTCCAAGAGTTTGCTGAAGAATCTTGTATCAGAATATACAGCAAAGATTGGGATAGGGAGAAATGCGCTCTCATGCGAAGCTTCCCTTCTCCCGCGGCGAGTGCCTCCGCTCCATGACCTTGTCGATGGTTGTGCGAGATTCCGAACGAGGTCCTCTACGACAACAAAATGAGCAGCCGAGACGCCCTCGACTTCGCGCGACGAGCCACCGCGCTGCACTTCTACGCGACCAAGGGGTTTCGCTGGGCTACTGCGCGCAGATCGCGGGGATGGACAAGGAGGACTTCATCTATTTCCTCGGGCAGAACGGCGTCTCCGTATTCCACTTCGACGATGAGGAGATGAACAATGCCTAGGGTGGTTGCCAACACAACCCCGCCCGTCGCCTTCGCAAAGGTGGACCAGCTAGACATCTTGCGTCGACTCTATGGCTAGCTGGTGGACGCGATAATAGCAGATGGTTTTCACGCGAGCGAGGGACTGCGGAAGCTCGTGCTAAAGAAGGCGGGAGAACTATAGTCTGCTTGTCCGTGCGATGGAGTGGATATGTGCCGTGCAGATTGTGTTCTTCAATGCTCTATTAGCTCATTCTTGTGCGTGCTCAAAGAGAAGCGCAGGCGACGGCCAGCATTCGAGCAGTGGCACCAACGTCGCAGAGGCAAACCTCGTCGCCCTCGTCGAGTCCGAGGACGACCTCGCAACCACACACGCGTGGACCACGACCGAGCTCAAGGCGTTCGACTCCATGGCCGAGGCCAACAGGCGATTCCTACGCGACGCCGTGCTCAACGGCCTGGACGTCGCGGAGATGAAGTACCGCATAGGCTGTACCGGCAAGGAGATCGCCAAAATGTTCGACGTGTCGCGCTCAAAGCTCCACCACGACCTCGCCGCGTTCGTGGACTACCTCGACTTCATCGGGCACGAGCGCGCTTTCAACCCTACAGAAGACCGAAACGGTTCACGCGTGGGCATAGATGCGTGCGTCAATCGGAATAGCAACCGAAGCACCTTATATTTTTCGTCACGGCGTCAGCCGATATCCAAGAACGCGACATCGAACCCTTGCGCTTGCGCAACACCAGCCTAACGGACAAACAGGAAAATCACGTTGTAATTCGCGCGTCAAGTGGGTATACTCTAATTGCAGGCGAAGAGATTCGGGCTGCGTACCCGGGCAACTGAGTGAAAGCTTAAGCGTCGTGTGCCGGCGCCGGACCTGGGGCTTTTTCGAGGGCTGCCTATCATTAGGCGGCCCCTCGTTTTTTCGGATGGGATGGCATGAAGCTCTATATCTACGCAGACGAGTCGGGAACATTCGACAAGGAGCACAACGACCTCTTTGTGTATGGCGGCCTCGTTGTTCCCGGGGACTCTGCAAAGCGCAATCTGGAGCGCAAGTAT
This sequence comes from uncultured Coriobacteriaceae bacterium, assembly GCA_902772085.1. Classification (GTDB taxonomy): domain Bacteria; phylum Actinomycetota; class Coriobacteriia; order Coriobacteriales; family Atopobiaceae; genus RUG440. The sequence goes on from CACXZL010000122.1 coordinate 1,948, forward strand.
TCCGCGATCGAAAACGACATTCGAAGGAATGCGTCTAGGTTCGGCGATGATAACGAGCTAAAGGCCTGCTATCTCAGAATGAAAGAGCGGAAACGGCTTTTTGCCCTTCTCCAAAAGAGCCAGTGCGTTCAGTTCGGTGTTGTGGTTGACCGTGCAGCCGACGCACGCAATCTGCAACCGCAAGAAGGGCAACAAGCTCATCGACGAACGCGATGCGATCGACTTGGGAATTCCGACTTCGCGCGATTGGTGGAGCGAGTGACGGGTCACAAAGTGTTACGGTTCGTCGTATGGCAAGGCGTGGATAGCTGCGTTTTCGCAGGTGGGTGGGGGGCATCCACTCCCCACGGACGTCGCCTGACGCATTCGCGGGTAGCGGAATCTCTCCCCGCGACACTTTTTTGTGCCCTACCAGCAGAAACGCGGAGGTGCCAATTGGACGCCATGGACCTCGACCTCTCGCTCTCCGAGGCCTTCGGATTCGACTTCGAGGGCGAGGAGGCGGACTTCTCGATAAGGGACTTCGGACTCGTCGGCAAGCGCGACGGCATCGAGAACCAGCGGTACCTGCAGCCGAGGATCTACGAGTCCATCGGGCAGAAGCTCCTCTTCGAGCACGCCTGCGACATGGTCTCGGGACTGAGGCTGGAGCCGGGCTTCCGCATGTTCGCCCTGGTGTCGGGCAACTTCATCTTCGGCGACGCGATCGAGGCCATGGTTACCGAGCTCGGGCTGGAGATCAGGCGGATGACCATCCAGACGCTCAGCATGAGCCAGGCGAACGTGGACAGCCTCCGCAACGTGGTCGACACGTGCTTCGAGCTTGAGTCGCTGAGGCTCGTGCTCTCCGACTACTTCTACAGCCACGAGAAGGCACCCGGCAGGCTCGTGCCCTACATCTACGAGAGGCTCGACGTGGACGACGTCCTGGACGTGGCCTTCGCGAGCGTCCACACCAAGATAGCGACCATCGAGACTACGGACGGCCTCAAGGTCGTGATGGACGGCAGCACAAGGGTGCGCAGAACCCCAAGTACCTCATCGATCCTTTGCTCGAGACGCTGGACGCGTGGCAGGAGCAGGCGGACGGCCTCATCCGCAAGAGCGCGCTCGCGCCCGAGCGGGCGGGGTCTGTCGAGTACATCCGCGGGCTTGCGGAGCGCGCCGTCGTCGGAGCGATCGGCCACACCTCTGCGACCTATGAGGAGTGCCTCGCGGCCGTGCAGGCAGGCGCCAGCGCGTTCGTGCACACCTTCAATGGCATGGACGACCTCTACCATCGCACGCCGGGTCCCGTGGGCTGTGCGATGACCACGCCCGAGACCTACTCCGAGCTCATCTGTGACGGCTATCACGTGCACCCGGCTGCCTGCGGCTCGCTGATCGCCGCCAAGGGCTGGGACCACGTGGCGCTCATCACCGACTGTCTCGCCTGTGGCGGGCTGCCCGATGGCGACTACATGATCGGCGAGCTGCCGATCGAGCTTCGCGAAGGCGCGGCGCACCTCAAAGATGGAGACAATCTGGCGGGGTCGACGCTGACCCTTGCCAAAGCCGTTCGCAATGTGGTCGAATGGGGCCTGGTCGACGCGTCGCAGGCGTTGCGCATGGCGGGCGAGGTTGCTGCCCGCAGCGCGCGCATCATCGATCGTTGCGGCCTTATCAAGGAGGGTCGTTGGGCGGACCTCGTGGTCTTCGACGACGATCTCGTACTGCAAGAAACCTATGTGGGAGGCAGTCCGGTGGCCTAAGACAAGGAGGAAGACATGGAGATTCGTCACGGCAAAGACTACGATGATATGAGCCGCAAGGCAGCGAACATCATCTCCGCTCAGGTGATCCTGAAGCCCTGTTCCATCCTTGGTCTTGCGACCGGCTCGTCGCCCATCGGCACCTACAAGCAGCTCATCGATTGGTACAAGAAGGACGATGTGGACTTCTCCGAGGTCGTCACCTACAACCTCGACGAGTATCGTGGCCTTTCGCACGACGATCCCCAGAGCTACCACTACTTCATGCGCAAGAACCTCTTTGACCATGTCAACATCGACCTCGCCAACACGCATGTGCCCGACGGCTCGAACCCCGACGCTGAGCAGGCCTGCAAGGAGTACGACGACATGGTCAAGGCTGCCGGGTACGTCGACCTGCAGCTGCTGGGCATCGGCAACAACGGCCACATCGGCTTCAACGAGCCCGACGACGTCTTCTCCAAGGGCACGCACTGCGTCGACCTCACCGAGAGCACGATCAAGGCCAACAGCCGCCTGTTCGAGCGCGAGGAGGACGTTCCGCGTCAGGCCTACACCATGGGCGTGCAGACCATCATGCTCGCTCGCTCGATCCTCGTGATCGCCAATGGCGAGGCCAAGGCGCAGGCCGTCTACGACATGTGCTTCGGCCCGGTCACGCCGCGCGTCCCGGCCTCCATCCTGCAGTTGCACACCAACTGCACGGTGATTGCCGACGAGGCGGCACTCAGTCTCTGCCCGCTGTAAGGCGAACCTGACTGCGCGAGGGGTGGGCGGCATCCACTCCTTTGCGCCCCCATGTCTCAATCGGAGGCTCCCATGAAGCTTCGTGGTGTCAACCTGGGTAACTGGCTGGTACTGGAGAAGTGGATGGGAGCCTCCCCTTTGTCTGTGGCGACCTGCGAGGATGAGCGAGGCCTCATCGACGAGATGCCTTCGGGTGAGCTTGAGCTGGCGCTGGAGATGCATCGGCGCAGCTACATCACCGAAAAGGACTTTGCCTGGCTGGCGCGGGTGGGGGTCAACCTCGTGCGCATCCCCGTGCCGTACTTCATCTGGGGGACCGCGAACCACCTGTCGTGCATCGAACACCTGGACAACGCGTTTGCGTGGGCGGAGCGCCAGGGGCTCAAGGTGCTCATCGACCTGCACACGGTGCCCCTCTCACAGAACGGCTTTGACAACGGTGGCTACCTGGCCCTGTGTGCCTGGGCGCAGGACCAGGCCCGCATCGACTACGTCGTCGACGTGCTGGAGGCCCTGGCTCGGCGCTATGCGGGCCACCCCGCCCTCTGGGGGATCGAGGCGCTCAACGAGCCGGCGAGCCAGTCGATACTGGAGGGGCAGCTTGCACGGTACGCCGATCGCTATCCCGACCGCGTCGCGCGCTCGGCGCACATCCCGCGCGAGATCCTGCTTGCCTTCTACAAGGATGACTATAGGCGCCTGCGGCCTCTCGTGGGACCCGATGTCGCGCTCGTCTTCCATGACCAGTTCGAGCTGGAGGCCTGGAACGAGCTGCTGCCGACTGAGCGCTATGACAACGTCGTCATCGACACGCACCAGTACCTGAACTTCTCGGAGTGGGGCTTCGAGCGCTATGACCTCGACGAGTACCTGGCGCGGCTTGGCGAGTTCTCGGAGCGCGTGCGCGATGCCGCTCGCTACCATCCGGTCATGGTGGGCGAGTGGAGCATCGCCAATCACTCGCCGCTCAAGAAGAGCTTCGGTGAGCGAGATCGGCGCTTGTTCAACCGCGCCCTTGCGGATGCGCAGATCGAGGCCTGGGATCAGGGCATCGGTGGCTGCTACTGGAGCTATCGCGTGGACGACCCGAGGCGCAGCGAATGGAGCCTGCGCACCTGCGTGGCCAAAGGTTGGGTCGACATGCACTGCGGCACAGGAGACCGATAGTGGCAGCTCGGCCAGTGTATGTGCATGGATTTGTGACTAGTTTGTGAACCCCCTTGTTTGTTATCGTTCTCGCGTTCGACTGCTCGAATTGGGCGTATTGTATTGTTGCGGTTCGGTTACGGGCTGCCATGAATGCGGGGGAAGCCGCATGCAGTCCGCTCGTACAACCGGGCCTTCGGTCCGTGCACGTCTTTGAAGGGGGAATTCAGGTATGGCAGACATGAAAGCGCGTATGATGACGCGTAGGGGTGCTCTCACCGCATTTGCAGGCATGGGAGGAGCAATGATGCTGATGAGCCTGGCTTCGTGCTCTGGCAACAACTCGGGCAACGACGCCGCTGCCAACAAGGGCGAGGCTGCGGCGCAGAATGCCGACGAGGCC
>CACXZL010000123.1:0-5991 GCA_902772085.1 uncultured Coriobacteriaceae bacterium
CACGCTCATGACGGTCTATGCCTACAAAGAGGTCCCCCTTTCCATGGGTCCCGTTCTCGAGGCAACAAGCTATATATATGTGACGGTCTTTGGCGTACTCATCTTCAAGGAGCATGTCGGCCCAAAAAAGCTTCTCGCGCTCGCGCTCATCGTAGGTGGCATCTGCGTCTTTGCCTTGCTCGGCTAAGAGGCACACAGGCGTCCTCTCATATCACGACCGCTCGCATTCTTCTTGGTCGTCAGGCTGATACGCTTCGCGAATATAGTACTGGGGCATGTTGTTGAGCGTCATAAACATACGACCGACATACTCCCCCACCATACCGACCATCATCATGATGATGCCGCCTACGATGATGATCATGCACATGAGAGAAGACCAGCCAGCGTCCACGTCGTCGCGCAAAATGAGCTTGCGAACCACGAGAATGATTGCGAGGATGAGGCCGATGCCAGCAAAGGAGAATCCCAAGAACGTCGAAATGTGCAGCGGCTTCACAGAAAACGACGTGAAGCCGTTGAGCCAGAGCGTGATGAGCTTCTTGAACGAGTAGCCACTTGCTCCAGATGCCCGATCGTCGTGACGTACGGGAACGGGTTTCACTTCGCTGCAGCACTGAAGCATGAGGCCGTCGACATATGGATATGGGCCTTGATACGCTATCACGCGATTGATGACGGCACGCGTGGTTGCAAGATAGCTTGAAAGATAGACGTCCTTCGGCTTGCCAATCAGAGACTGGGCCATCAAATCGTTTACCTTACTGCCGAACTTTCGAAAGACCGATGCGTAGGCGTTTTCGGGATACGACGCATATACGAGATCCACGTTTCCCTCGAGGGCGTCGATGAGTTTGAACGCTTGATCGGGCGGTGTCTGCCCGTCATCGTCGAGCGATACCACGAGGTCGCCCTTGCAGCTGCGATAGCCCGCCATGAGCGCGGCATGCTGACCGAAGTTGTGCGTCATGCAGAAGCCGCGCACATAGGGATGCCGCGTTGAGAGATCCCTGATCGTACGCCACGTCTCATCTGGCGGATTGTCGTTCACGAGGACGACCTCGAAGCGGTATCGTCCGTCCTCCTCAACGACCCGCGCGATGTCTTCCACCACTGGCGTGATGGTCTTTTCACTGTGATAGCAGGGAATGACGAAACTGATGAGTGGCTTCATGCTCGGCTGCCTTTCTGAAGCTCTGCCACGATCTCAAACAAGCGCGGCAGAGCGGTAGATATCGTCGCCTCAGAAAGCGGGAGATTGAGAATTGTCGCTCCCATGCGCTCGGCATGGGGGTAGCGCGCCGCATCTCCCATCATCGGCGCGATACTCGGATACCAGTCGGAAACGGGTATGCCCGCCTCAAGACATGCCGGCACCAACGCGGCACGCAGCTCATGATTCACGAAGAACGAGAATCGCCAAGGCACAGCACCTTCTGCATACCGGTACACACGCAGGTGAGGAAGCGTTTGCGTCCAGAGTTGTACACAACGGCTCTCTATCCGCCGACGTTCTTCCACGATGCCATCCAGGCGTTCAATCGCGAGCACGACCTCGCGTTTCTTCGCCTCGTCCAAACGATAGAGAAAGAGACTCTTTGAGGCATCGGGCAGCACGTTATAAATCGCACGGTCAAGCACCCCGTCGGGATACGACCTGAGCACGCGATACATCTTTGAGAAGAGCGCTTCCGTGCGGTCAAGACCATCGGTCCAGAGCGGTAGATTCGTCTCGTCTTGCAACGCCCACGTCAGATCGTCCTTGTCGCTGGCGAGCAGGCCGCCAAAGCCGAGATCTACGGTCTTGGCATAGCCTGTACTATATATAGTATAGTTGCCCATGTGCCCTACGGCATACGTACTCGTAGCACCCATAGCCGACGCACAGTCTTCTATAAGCGTCACGTGTGCAGCTGCACAGAGCTCAGCAATCTGAGGAAGCTCGGCTATCGGCTGACCATACATATGCGGTGCCAACAACGCGTTTGGCTGAAAGCGGTTCAGAGCTTCTTCGACGTCACGTGCGACAAGGTTGCCGTCCACAGGCGACACGTCCATGAGTTGCACTGACCAGCCCGCATACCGTGCAGGATACAATGCGGCATAGCACACGTTTGCAGGAGCGAGCAACAAGCCCGTCCGTCCAGTAACCTCCGTGATATGGTGCAATGCCAAATATATGGCAGATGCCCCTCGTCCGGTCACCAAGCTGTATTGTGGCAAGTTACATGCCATAAGACTCACCCTACCTTATCCGTGTAGTCGAGTATAATCAGAGATTGTTGTGGAGCAAACTCCCCTCTGCCATAATTCCACATTGCATGATGTGGTAAGTACATACGATACGCAAGGAGCATTATTGTATGACATCTCATTTCAAAGGATTCCGCACTATCGTCTTCACATGCATGCTCGGATTCGCCTTGCTGCTCAACGCCTGTGCAGGCAATGCCTCGCATGAGACCGCCGACAGAACGGCGACCTCATCAAGCCAGGACGGCACCGCGGCTGTCAACAACGATGATTCCCAGGGTTCTTCCGTGGCACGCGCGAGGCAGGAAGACGATACACGCGACGTAGAGTTTGCCGTCGACCCCGCACGCACCAGCTGGAACTTTGAAGCGCCAGCCACCAAGACCGTTTATCTCACCTTCGATGACGGCCCCTCAGAAAACACCCAACCCGTCTTGGATATCCTTGATCGCTATGGAATCAAGGCAACGTTTTTTGTCACCGGCATGCACCCCGACTATTATCCCATGATCGCAACGTGCTACAAGGCCGGCCACACCATCGGCATGCACACCTACAGTCATGACTACAGTGACGTTTACGCTTCGGTAGATGCCTACTGGGCCGACTTAAACAAAATCGCTGGGGTCGTTCGCGACCAGATCGGCTACGTGCCATGCTTCATTCGCTTTCCAGGCGGCTCGTCAAACACCGTTAGCGCAAACTACACTCTTGGCATCATGAGCGAGCTCTCACAGGAGGTCGTAGCCGAGGGCTATCAGTACTTCGACTGGGATGCAAGCTGTGGCGACGGTGCCGAACACACAGCAGACGAGCTCGTAGACGCCACCATCGCCGACACCTCCTATGGCTACCAGAGCATCGTCTTTCTTATGCACGACGGCACGGATAAGGAGAGCACGGTGGAGGCGTTGCCCCGCATCATCGAGTACTTCAGATCCGAAGGATATGAGTTCGCGCCGATCGACCGCACCACCCGCGTGCCACACCACGGCATCGGCAACTGATCGATTGAGAATAGGGGAACGTTCCTCTAGGCATATCGATGCAACGGGGAGGCTACATGAACATTCAAATTTTCGGCACAAAGAAAGACAGCGACTCACGGAAGGCAGAGCGCTGGTTCAAGGAACGGCGCATTCGGTTCCAATACATAGACATGCGCGAGAAAGGCCTTTCGAAAGGCGAGCTGGATTCTGTATCTCGAGCCCTAGGAGGATATGGCGAGCTCATCGATGCCAAGTCGAAGGATGCCTATGCGCTCGCGCTCGCACAGCATACGCCTGCCTCTATGCTGGCAAGCGTTCTCATGGAAAACCAGCAGATCATCAAGACGCCTATCGTCCGCAACGGTCGACTCGCGACGGTAGGCTATGCTCCTGACGTATGGAAGAGATGGGAATAGCAATGAACAACATCACACTGGTAGGAATTGCCGGCGGGACGGGCAGCGGAAAGACCACCTTCGCACAGGCGGTGGCAGAGCAACTTGAAAACAAAGCCACGTTGATTGCGCACGACAATTACTATCGCGCGCACGATGACCTGATTTACGACCAGCGGGTTGTCCTGAACTACGACCATCCCGATGCATATGAGACCAGTCTGCTCATAAAGCATCTCATCGAGCTCAAGCAGGGTAGGAGCGTGGAGATTCCCACATACGACTTCGCACTCCACAACCGTGCCGCGCATACAATCACCATACACCCCTCTCCAGTCATCATCGTCGAGGGGATACTCATCCTCGCGGACGAGCGCCTGCGTGATCTGCTCGACATCAAGGTTTTCGTGGATGTCGAAGCGGACGTCCGTATCCTTCGGCGTCTCGCACGTGATGTGGATGAGCGCGGTAGAAGCGTCCAAAGCGTTATCGACCAGTACTTCGCAACCGTAAAGCCCATGCACGAGGCTTACGTGGAGCCTTCCAAGCGCTTTGCCGACTTCATCGTACCCGCAAACGGCAGCAATATCGTTGCCCAGCAGCTTCTTGCCAGTTACCTACAGCGACAAGACTGAAACTCGACAAGTTCATACGCTTCCTTTCGCGTACCGTAATGAATGCCTTTTGCCCGACCGATGCGCAAGGCCACACGATGGCACGTTCTTCGTCTCTGTTTCAAAGTAACGATCTTATAAGGGGAACGTGGCGTAAGGCCCTTGTTGATAGATCGGAAACGGCGAGTACGATGATTACAAATGCCGCCTCGTACAGTACAGGGGGAAACGCAAGCGGGTTTGTGGCAAGCAGCACGATATGGACGTACAAGGGATGAATCACATATATGCCAAAGCTGTCTTCGGCAAGTCTGGCTGCGATGGCGTCTGAGGCCATGGGATCATCTCCCGCTGTTTGCCGCAGCATAGTGAGCACGCACACGGCATAGATGCAGGCAAAGCAGCTACCTTGCAGGTAAACGAACCCCATGTCGCCATAGCCTTCCGCGAAAAGGCCCGTCAGCGCCACGACAGTCATCGTTGCCACGCACGCAGTCGCTACGAGCGCCACGGGCAACAGATGCCGAGGCCGCCAATACCGCAAACAGCCGCCTAGGCAAAAGCAGGCGAGGCCTATGGGTATGTTTGCGAGGAGGGCTACCGCACCGGTCGGCGCCACATCCACGCCAGGCCCAAAAAAACCTTGCCATAGACGAAACCCCGTGGGAATAACCATCACCACGACAAAGAGGACAAGGGTCATCGTGGTAAATCTCCGTTTGCCGAGCCGATCGAGCAACCGTCTCACGAATGGAGACAACGCATAGACGCCAATCAGCGCATACACGTACCAGAGATGATCCCATGAGGATGCGGTAAGCACGTCCACTACTGCCCGCAGGAAGACTCTCGGAGAGAGAGGCTCTCCTCCATTCACGCAAAGGGCAGCCTCTTCCAAAAGGGAGAAGAAGAGACCGAAGGTGAGGAGAACCAGAATCATGCGTTTTGCGTAACCCCAAGCCCGCGGCCATCTCAGGTCCTTCATGGGAGCGAGCAGGAGATATCCCGTAATCATAAAGAAGCTCGGCACAGCCCATCGTCCAAACACCACGCTGACGACGATATAGCCTGCAAGGCGTACGTCACTGATGTCCTCGGGAACCTTCATAAACGAACTGGTAAGCACGTGAAGCACGACGACCCCTACCGCTCCGAGCACACGTGCCCATTCAATCCACCCTATGCGATTCCTTCGTTGCATGCTCACGGTTCCCATCAGTTTTGACGTTATGGAAACGACCCTCTTTGCAGAAACCAAAGAGGGTCGTACTCAGCATTTCAGCTTCCGAAGACTACTCGGCTTCTCCGGTGGTTTCAGGCTTCTCTTCCCCTTCTTCCGCCTCACCTTCGGGCAGCTCGCCGCGGCGAGTCTTGCGCTCACGAATCTCCTCGGCAGTAAGGATGTCTTCGATGCGAAGATTTACGCCAGCGATCTCGAGACCAGTCATGCCGGTCACCTGGTTTACCACCGTACGCTTGACATCGTCAAATACCTGCGGCGCATACACACCATACTCCATAAGGATGGTGATGTTTACCCGAACGGTGCTCTCAGGAGTTACCTCCACCGTGACGCCTTTGCGGATATCACGTGCGCCAAAGGCATCCTGTACGCGGTTCACCCAACCGCCCTTCATGCCCACAACGCCAGGAACCTCGCGCACAGCGATAGCGACGATCTTCTCGATAACGCCGTTGGAGAAGGTAAGGGAATCCTCGCTGTTTACGTCCTCTTCCTCA
>CACXZL010000123.1:6005-11745 GCA_902772085.1 uncultured Coriobacteriaceae bacterium
TCCCTCAATTACCTTGGTCTCTTCGCTCATAGCCAATCTCCTTTCCGCACGTCTCACGTGCATCTCACAACAAGCAATCTAGCACATCTATCGCTGGTCACGGTCGCCGTTAAACAAGCCGCTTACCATACGTACAATCTTGGGATCGCCATCGAGATATTGTCCTATGGCAACTCCCACAAGAACCACCAAGAAGATCACGATGCTATACAGAGGACCGATGACGATCATAAGAATGGCCACAAAGAAGGCCACGACGCCGCCCATGAACGCATGCTCGTGCCCTGGAAACGTACGGTGGACCCATGCGGCAAACATCTGGATGAAGTTCTGCGAAGCTTTGCTCTTTGCCGTCTGCTGACCTGACTGAGCTGCGCCGCCTTGTGAAGCAGCGCCTTCATGCACTCCATCTGAGCCTGAGGCTGACGTACGCGAGAAGTCACCTGCATCCGAGAGCTGGGTAGCCTCGCCGTAGTCCCACTCGTCGCTCCGCTCAGCCCGATTCCCACCTGATGCTGCATGGTGCTGCACGTTGACCGTCGGCTTTGACGCTGCGGAATGCTTGGGAGCAGGCGCTGATCTCCGCTCAGCGACTTCAGGCACAGAAGAGATATCCACTGATGCCTTCACAGCCACATGCCGTGGTGGCCGAGCAGGAACGGACGAGCCGGGCCGATAAGATGATTCCGCAGCAGGTGCCTCAACGGACGGAACCACCCTCGGCGCGACGGCCTTCTGCGCAGGAGCGGTATGCGCGCCACTTTGCTTGGACGATTCCACCGATGGTCGAGGTGTCGATACCTGAGGTTTCGGTGCTGAAACAGAAGAACTGACCCTTGCAGTCTGGGAGTGGGACGCCGCAGCAGACGCTGAAGACGACTGTGAAGCCGGCTGGGACTCGCTTGTCTCTACCTTCATTCGTGGTGCCATGGAACTACCTCCCTGAGGGCAACGACACAAGCTCGGATGTATCGTCGACGCCTGATTCTTCCACGGCGCTTCTCGGTGCGACCGGATAGGATTCTTCAGCGGTAGCGTTCATCTGAACGTCTTTTCCCTCCACGCGCAAGCTCAAAGAGCTGCCCGAACCACCGGCATTCACAGGCGTCTGCATGTCATCCGAAGTCGAATCTACATACGATGACAGCGTTCCTCCCTGCTCAGGCTCGGTAAACACGATCTTGATGGAGCGAACACTATCCCCACATATCTTTGCGAGACCTTGTTCTAGCTCAGTGTGCAGAATCGATCCGCGCTCAGTGACATCTACCGGCAGATGCGGCCGCACGCGAACGCGCACACGAACGTTGCCTCTCTTGCCCATACTTGCACGCACTGCCACTGCCTCGCACGTACCGTCGGCTTCTATGACATGCCTCGCCTGCGTGATGATGGCGGCACGAGTCACGGTGATGTTGCCACCGTCAAGCTCCAAGACCATCGTCTCTTTGGGACCGCTCGGTGTAAACAAAGCCCTCAGCACGCAGACCAAAAGGCCGAAGGCGGCGATGCACACCAAGACTTCAAGCACGATGAAATACCAGTTGTTTTCTGTGATGAGCGAGCGAGCCTGCGTAGTCCAAGGCCCCACCCACACAAGTGAGAGCGCGGCTAGCGAAAGCAAGCCCGAGACACCAAAGATGAAAAGGCAAAGACGTTTAAAACCGTTCACGACTCAACCTCCCAGACGTATGTGTACGCTTTATAAGAATAACCGTTATACGCCCTTGTTTCAATTGACGAATCATGCGTACTGTAGCGAAGGGGAAGGCAACGGTCAGGATCACGTCCAGACCCGCCGACGCAGAGGAGCTCCGTGCTCAGACAGTCCTCGCTTCGCTGCGGAACTGCGCGCGGCACTCCTCTGCGTCGTCGGGTCTGGACTCGTCTGGAAAGCCGCCTTCCCCTTCGCTACGCATGGGATTCAGGTGCTGGGGTTTTCGCCTTTGTTTACGGTGGACATGAGGGAGGCGATACCGGGCTCGTCGGGGATTTCGTACCAGTAGCCATCGATCATATCGCTTGTGGTGGGAATGGCGCAGGAGTACACCTTAGGGGAACCGAATTTGAACCGTAGAAACAAGGGGACCAGATTATAGCATCTCATATCGGTGCCGATGAGATCTCCTACCCGGTCGAGCGCACCGGGAAGTTCCGTCGGCGAAAGTGAGAGCATGCGATTCATGATTGCTGTAATGAGAATCCGCTGGTCTGCTTGGCGCTGGTAGTCCCCATTCTCGAAGCCGTGACGTGTGCGAGCCCACAGCAGGGCAGTCTCACCGTCAAGGGTCTGCGTGCCGGCCTCAAGCGAGAGACCCGTGTAGTCAGGATCATACACGTCAGTGGGCACGTTTACCGTGACGCCACCCAAATAGTCCACCAGGTCTGCCAGCTCCTCAAAATGTATGACTGCCACATGGCTGATTGGCACGTTGGTGAGCTTTGAGACGGCCTTTACGGCACCTCCTGCACCTCCGTAGGCATAGGCCGCATTGATCTTTGAGGTGCCGTGGCCCTGTATCTCCACTTTGGTATCGCGCGGAATGGACACCAACGTAAGCTTGCCGCCAAAGAAGTCCACCCGTATGAGCACCATGGTGTCGGTACGTGAGACGGTATCGCCCTCCCGTGCATCGGAGCCCAAGGCCAAGACGTAGTACGGCATGCCAGGTATCGACCATGACAGCGTGCCGTTCACCGTCTGCTGTTCGGCAGGGGTAAACGCCAAACGGTCATCTATGGGATGAGCGATCAGCCAGTACGCTCCCATGAGCAACGCGACAAACACCAGAATCGTAATGAGGCAGCCATGACGACGGTGGCGTCTTCTTTTGGGCTTGTTTGAAAACGACCCGCGACTTCCTTGGCCTACCCCACCACGCAGCTGGTACCCCACTTCCGGCTCTGGAGCAGTCTGAAGCCTTTGCCTTTCACGCTTCTTCCTCCTATGCAGCACCGAGCCTCTAGCAGAATCGTTCGTCGTCGCTGCGGCATCAACGGGAAGATTTACGGCAGGACGAAGCTGCGTCTTGGGAAACGTCCTGTCCACACGATCGTATGAATCTGGCTGCTGGGCAGCAGACATGTCGAGCGCGCTATGCGCATACGTGAATCCATCGCCAACCCCTTCGGGCATGGAATCGTATTCGTCCTCCACGAAGGAGAAGTCGCCCGTATCGTCATCAAGGCTATCGTTGTAGGGGTCGAAGGCATCGTAGTCATCATAAGGATTGTTTGAGCTCATGGTAGCACCTCGACTTCGTTTTCGCTATGTAGGTGTCCGCGCACACGCTTATTGTAGCGCAGTGGCACTTTCGATGGCACAAGCGGCTGAGGAACTGTCTCGAAACAACTTAGTCGACATGGCGATGGACGGCGAATGCGTCGCTCGCGGCTGTTTTCACAGTTCCTCAGTCACTTTTGCCGTCGCTCCACTGACCGCAGCGTTTCAAGACCCTTGCACGTAGAAGAAGATACTGAGCCTCCACACGCTCTGCCAAAGACGAGGCCCACACGTTCACAAATCCACCTCGCACGCATGCGGCGAGCGTGTCGATCCCCATCACGAGGGCAATGACACCCAGCACCACCTTTACCACTATCATGTTCTCATGGACGCAAGCCGCAACCAGATACAGGACGATCGGGGCAAGAAGCAGCGCATACACTTGGTTCTTGAGCAACTTGTAGAGCGCACAGCCATATGAAGAACTCTTTGGCCTCAGATCGACATAGCGCCTCGTTATCCATGACACAACTCCATTGAGAACCTCGCGCACGAAACACGAAACGTTGCCAGAAAGCGTCTCGTACACGAGCAGGTACGTTGGATAGACCATGGCTGAGACGAGCCGCGCAACGTCCATGAGCGTCCAGTCTCCCACTGAAACAAAGCCAGCCATGTTTTGTGGCAACAGGGGGAAATTTCGCCACCAGAGCCATGCAAACAACGCTATGAAAGCGATACGTGGTACCACGGGACCCAAAAGGACCGACCTCAGACTCAAGGGGGCCTTCTCTGGTGCGGGTGTCGTATCGAAATCCCCTGCGAAGTCCCAGGGATTGTCCGTCTCGCCAACACCCGCCCACTCCGTGTCCCAATCTACGCTTGCAAAGGTCTGCGCAGTGCTGACAAACTCACGTTCCACCACCCGGTCTGAATCATATGCAAACTGCTGCCGCAGCACCTCATAGGCTTTGTTTGCCTCGACCATACGGGACTGTGCCAAAGTCGGATCGAAGTGGCGGTTTACAGCTGCATCGGGATGATACTGGCGTGCGAGATCGGTATACGCTCGCCGCAGCTCTGCCTTTGTATAGCGACGAGGCAGCTCGAGTACCTGCTCGGCTGCCTCTTTTGTCATATCTACACGAGACAACGTCTACTCCGCGTCGAGAGCCTCAGCGATCTCGTCGGTGATGTCCATCGTGTTGTATACGTTCTGCACATCCTCAAGCTCGTCAAGACGATCGGCAAGACGCTGTACTTTCTTAGCGTCCGCCACGCTGACTTGCGTGGGGGTAGTGGGAACGCGCGTGAGCTCAGAGCCCTTGACCTCAATGCCCTGCTCTTCAAGACCCTTCACAACACTCTGAATGGCATCATAGGCACACCATACGATCCATTCATCACCAGCATCCTCATAATCGTCGCCACCAGCCTCGGCAACGGCCATCATGAACTCGTCCTCGTCCACCGCATTCTCACGATCGGCAACCTTCTTGTCATCGCTCTTGATGACCTTGTCGACCGCGATGGAGCCCTTACGCTCAAACTGGAACGCAACGGAGCCCGACGTGCCTAGACTGCCACCGGAATGAGTGAAGGCAGAGCGTACGTCGGCGGCTGTACGGTTTTTGTTGTCCGTCAGGCACTCTACGTAGAATGCAACGCCAGCGGGACCATAGCCCTCATAGGTGATCTCGCTATATACTGCAGCATCCGCGCCCGAACCAAAGGCCTTGTCGATAGCTGCCTTGATCTTTGCGTTGGGCATGGAAACCATGCGGGCGCGCTGTACGGCAGCAGCCAAAGACGCGTTGTTGTCGGGATTGGGATCGCCACCTACCTTGGCGGCAACGGTAATGTTTCGCGAAAGCTTGGAGAAGAGCGACGAGCGCTTCGCGTCGATCGCGGCCTTCTTGTGCTTTGTGGTAGCCCACTTAGAGTGTCCGGACATGCACCTCTCCTTACTGATTGACTCAAAACACAGATACGATAGCGGAAACTTGCTCATTAGAAAAGGGTGAATGCAAGAAATGCATGCTCCCTTGAAAAAAACGACGTCAATGCGATTACTTATAGCATATCAAAGTCCAAGGGTCTCTTTGATGCACTTCCAGATTGCAAGGGAACCCTGCGAGTTGGGATGCAATCCGTCTGCACAAAACATCTCAGGGGTCACGGCATCACGCGTATCCACAAACGTATAACCGCCTTCGTCACAAATCTCCTTGAGCACGTCGCCAAGGTCTCCCACCGGCTCCATCAACTGGGACACAGGACGCAAGTCAGAGACTGGAGAGAGCACCACAACCGTCTTGCTGCGCTCGGCAGCCGCCGCGATACCCTTGCGCGCCGCGTCACGAAACTCGTCTGTATCATAGTAGCCCGCATCGTTGGTACCCAAGGCCACGAAAACGACGTCGGCCCCACTTTGCAGCCATGCATCAGGATGGTCGGCCAGACGATTCATAAACGACCCATTGATGCCGGCGTTCACGAAGTCCTGCGCCCCGT
>CACXZL010000124.1 GCA_902772085.1 uncultured Coriobacteriaceae bacterium
ACGTCCACGCGCTCGGCCTGACGTACCGGGCGGCGCGGAGCCGTGGCCTCTAGCACGTCCGCGGCACCGTCTTCCAGCGGATGCTGAGGCGTCGTCGCGTCAACGACGCTCGGCTCCGCGTCCACTCCAGAAACGGTCGCCCTGCCTGCAGCCGCCACCGCTGTCGGCGCCACCCCCAGCGCATCCGCCACGGCATCAGGCGTTGTCGTGCCGTCCCGCGTGGGCATCGCAACGCTTGCCACAGTCGGCTCATGCAACGTCCGCGTACGAACAGCCACCCGAGCCTCTTGTTCCTCGTCCACGAGCCTGATCTCGGGCGGCGCGCCAAAGGTCGGCGTCTCTTCGCTCGCGTCCGTCTCGTCAAAGATGGCCGACAGCGTAGACGCCTTAAGCCCACTCGAGGCTCTGATCCCATCAAGCGAAGAAAACAACCTCGTCAATTCGCGATCCCCAAGCTCGTCGAGCCGATCCGGCTGGCCGACCCCCCTTGGCGCACCGGCCCCGCCAGTTGCGATATGCGCCCCGGTTGCCCCGGTCGCAAAATGCGCACCCGCTCCCGCCTCGCCAGACTCGCTTGCCGCGGCTCGCACGTCTGGACCAATCCCGGCCTCAGCCGCACCAGCCGCGCTCGGGTTACCAAAATGCTTGCCTCGCACCTCGTTAGCCATTCTGTATCACCCCCAACAACTGGCGCTTTCCGCGCGACAGGTTCGTGTATACCGTGTTTTCCGGCATGCCCGTGATCGCCGCGATCTGAGCCGCCGTATAGCCTTCATAGTACTTGAGGTACAGCACCGTGCGATACCGCTCCTCTAGCTGGCCCAGCGCCGCAAGCAGCCCCTCGCTCTCCAGCTCCCGCTGTCCTTCCATGCCGTCGTCGCCCATCACGGCGACCCCCTGCTCCACCGCCGCATCGAGCGAATCTACCCGAGAACTCGCGCGCTTGAGCATGTCTTTGCATATGTTTATGGCAACTCGAATGAGCCACGCCTTGCGATGCTCCTCGCTTCTGAAGGTCTTGTTTGACCGCGCGTAGCGCAAGAACGTCTCCTGAAAGGCGTCCTCGCGGTCGGCCTTCTCGCGAAGGTACACGGCACACGCTCGCAACACGGCATCGGCGTGAATCTCGACTGCCATGGTAACGTCGTCACGCGCCCGCATCTTGCCTCCTCGCCTCGTAGTCCGAACTTTTGCACCTCTATAATAGCGGAGCATCGGCTCGGAATCGCGTGACTGCTCGCGAGGGGTTGCATGCGGCACGTGCGCTGCATCGTCATCAATCCATATCGCTTCGCTGCAATTCACGTCACCCTCCTTCATGGATTGCGTCTTCAACTAGCACACGAGCGGACCCGACATTTCCTTTCACGTCTCAGGCCACATTCATTCAATAAATGCCTATCAATTTTTAGACACTTTACACAATCTGTAGCACGGCGACAGATACGCTCACTGGCATATTGTCGATAGAATACATTGTGGAGGTGACGTCATGGCAAAGGCGATTCAGACTAAGCGATCTCTCGTAGCGGCTTTTCGGAAGTTGATTGCCGCCGATTCCTATGACCGCATCACCGTCTCTGCCATCGCATCCACCTGTGGGGTAAACCGGCAAACTTTTTATTATCATTTTCGCGATATATACGACCTCACCGCCTGGATGGTCGAAGACGAGACCAACGCCATCATGAAAAGCTCTGGTGACGACTGGGAACGCGCGTACATCCGGCTTCTCGAGCTCCTGAAATCCGACCGTGGAGTCATCATACGCATGATTCGCTCGGTCGACCGTCTCAGCATCTATCGGCTGCTAAGCAAGCAGTCGCATATCCTCATGTCGCTGGCGATAGAGCAACTCCCCGCGTACTTCGAGCTCCCCGCACGCGACATGGTCTTGCTGCTGGAATTCTATGCCGCCGGGCTCACGGAGGTGGCCATCCACTGGCTTGAGGGAGGTTGCAAGGAGAGCCCGGAAGAGCTCTTGCAGGACGTCAGGACCGTGATGCGCGTCTCGGTGTAGGGCCGGCGTGACGACGCGCGTCAGCGCCGAAATCGGCCTACAATGGACGCAGAGTCTGAAGACGCGTGAACAGCTGAAGCCGTATCTCGCCGAACTGTACACACAAGCCAGCACAGATGGATCGCCGCTGCTCAGGCCGCTCTTCTACGAGTTCAGCGCCGATGAGAGAGCGTGGGATATCTACGACGAGTTCATGCTCGGGCCGCGCTACCTCGTGGCGCCGATACTGGAACTCGGCGCGCGCCATCGAAACGTGTACCTGCCCAAGGGCACGTGGCGCGAGGTCGGTACAAGCCGCTCGGAGATCGGCCCCGTTTGGACCGTGGCCGACGCGCCACTGGAGCACATGCCCGTCTACGAACTTGTTGGCTAGTGCAGTGCCTCTGAAGCAACTGGATCGTTCGCCGCTTTCATGGGACGGCGCACCGTCGGCGTCGGCGCGAGAAGGCCGGCCCCGGCGCCCGAATGTCCGATACTGCGCACGGCGGAGCGGCGCGTGGAAACGGACGCGGGCAGGCGGCCCTGGCGCCTAGGCGTCCGACTCCGTGCGCGGAGCCATGCCGCGCGCTTGTTCGGACACGAGAATGGCGGCGCTGCTCTTCTCGCGTCCGCCTGCGCGTGCGGCTTCGGGTCATGCGCGCCTTTCCGGACGCGGGCCGGTCGAACCCGACGCACAAGCGTCCGCTTTCGCGCGCATGCAGGCTCGGGAGGAGCCGCCCGCCCAGGTCTCCGGACGGCGCCGTAGGCTTTCAAGGGGATCCTCAAATCCTACCGGGTGGTTTTTTATGAAAAGGCACCCGGTAGGTTTTTGTTGGGCTGAGCGACCAGCTCTTTAACTGCGGTTTTATTGGCTACTGTAAATAGCCACGTGATAGGTTTTCATGTCAAGGTACTCCCCAGGTTTGTAACAATACCTAGGGGGTACTTTTTAAACCTTAACGATAGCTGAAGCATCTTATCGTCCCTCCCAACCCGACGACGGCACGACAATGCCCCATCGTCCCTCCCGACCCAGAAGACGGGTGAAGCGGCCAGCGGCCCTTGTTTCATGGGTTGTTCAGGTATCTATATACGTTGTGTCACCAACAAGTGCGCGGCATAAGACGCCCTCCGACGAGGAATACCACATACAAACGTACCTACCAACAAAGGAGTTGACAAGCATGAGAAGACCTCATACCCAGCGCCTGCCCATGCCGCGCGCTGCCGCCTCGACCGCGCCCTCCCCTGCGGCAGGCACACCTACGACCACGACGACCACCGCAGGCAAAGACAAGCACACCAGCAAGCTCGCGACCTTCGTGACTTCTGCCATGGCCGTGTTGATTGGCGGCACCGCCCTTGTGGCCACCAGCTTCATTTCATAACGACGGTCCGCCACGGTACCGTCGGGTCGGATTTCTCCTATACTGTGTGTCTCAGGACAGACGACCGGAGGAGCATCATGACCCAAACGTACGAACTCGTAGAATGGACGCTCGACGGAAAGACCGTGTGCGTGCCGCATGATGCGATGTTGGGAGAGAGGCGTTCGGCGGATGCGCCCACCGGCAACGCAGGCGCATATTTCCACGGCGGCGTGTATCGATACACGCGCGAGATCACGGCGCCGCAAAACCTGGACCGCAAGCGTGTAATGCTCGAGTTTGAGGGGGTCATGGGACGCGCTTCCGTGTACGTGGACGGCAAGCGACTGGCGAGCCACGCCTACGGCTATACGGGCTTTGCGGTGGACATCTCCAGGGCGCTTGAGGCGGGCATGACCTCTACGGTGGAAGTCGTGGCAGACAACTCCGCCCAGCCAAACTCCCGGTGGTATGCCGGCAGCGGCCTCTACAGACCGGTGCGGCTCGTGGTACAGGACGAGAACCGCATAGCGCGCGGAGGCATCGCCATCACCACCGAGTGCACAAACCCCGCGCGCATACGCGTGCAGACGACGGTGGAAGGTCAGGGCACGCCATATGTGCGCATCGAGCGCGACGGCCGCGCGGTGGCAGGGCGCAGCGGCTCCGACGTGCGCCTCGGGATCCCCGGCGCCCGTCTCTGGTCGGCAGAGAACCCCTGCCTCTATACCTGTCACGTGCTTCTGCGCGACGACAAGGGCGCGCTGCTTGACGAGGCGCGCGTGCCTTTTGGCATACGCAAGCTGGAATGGGGCACGAGCGGTCTCCTGGTGAACGGAGAGCCCGTGAAGCTGCGCGGCGGCTGCATCCATCACGACAACGGCATCCTCGGCGCGACCGATCTACCCGCCGCAAGCAGGCGCAAGGTGGCCATCCTCAAGCAGTGGGGGTTCAACGCAATTCGCAGTTCCCACAACCCGATGAGCGAGAGCATGCTCGCCGCCTGCGACGAGCTCGGCATGTACGTGCTCGACGAATACGCTGACATGTGGTATCGCCACAAGAATCCCTACGACTACGCCAACGACTACGAGGCAAACCATGCGGCTGACCTCGCCGCCATGGTGCAGAAGGACCGCAACCATCCGTGCGTGATCATGTATTCCATCGGCAACGAAAACGCCGAGCCCGTGGAGGACCTAGGCGTGCTCACCGCCCGGTTGCTCGCGACTACCGTGCGGCGTCTCGACCCCACCCGACCCGTGACGGCAGGGGTGAACCCGACGATTCTTTTTGCGGCCGGACTGGGAATCGACTCGTTCAACGGCGAGGGAGATGCAAGCGGCGAGACGGGACGAAGCGCAGGCGGAAAGGTGGGACGATCCTCAGGCGACAAGGTGGCTCCCACTGCAAACGCAAGCCTCGCCTACAACACTTACGTCGCAAAGATGGGCGACGTGATGGAGCGCATGGCCGGTACCCACGCCGTGGGCCGCGCCGTCGCGCCGTTTCTCGACGAGCTCGACATCGCCGGCTACAACTACGCCACCCGCAGGTACAAGCGCGATCTACGACGGCACCCCGAGCGTCTGGTATATGGCAGCGAGACCATGCCGTACGCGCTTGCGCGCAACTGGCGACTTGTGGAATCCGACCCGCGCATTATCGGCGACTTCATGTGGACGAGCTGGGACTATCTCGGCGAGTGCAGCCTTGCGGCGTGGTCGGACGACCCCACGCCCGTAAGCAAGCCCTACCCGTGGCTCTGCGCGGACACGGGGGCACTAGACCTCATAGGCGACCCCAACGGCGAGGCCGCACTCGCCCGGACGGTATGGGGCACTTCGGACGAGCCGCTGCTCTACGTCCGACCCGTAGATCTGCCGCAGCCACACACTGCACCTTGGCGAGGTACGAACTCGATTCCCTGCTGGAGTTGGCGCGGCTGCGAGGGACAACAGGCAACGGTAGAGGTCTATACGCGAGCGCCCATTGCGAAGCTGTATCTGAACGGTCGGCATATGGGAACGAGGCGCGTACGCGACTTTCATGCAAACTTCCGGTTGCGCTATGAGCCGGGCGAGCTCATGGCCGTATCGTGCACGTCATCGGGACTGGAACTCGGACGCGCCACGCTCTACAGCGGACAAGGGTCGTTGAGGCTTCGCGTTGCGACGGAAATGATTGACGGCAAGGTGGGTTTCGTGCGCGTCGATGCCGTAGACATGGCGGGCGTCGTGGAAGGCACCATAAACGACGAGGTCACGGTACGCGTGCGAGGCGGCAAGCTGCTGGCTTTTGGCAGTTCAGCCCAAAAGAGCGAGCGCTCGTACCTCTCCGGGACGTTCCCTTTGCGTTATGGTCGGGGACTGGCCATCGTGCAACTTGGCGAAGGCGGCCCGTGTACAGTCTCCGCCTCCGCGCCACGCATTTCCTCGGGCTACCTTATCCTCGGCTAAGGATCGGCAACAATACAACTTGGCCGGACCAGACAAGGGGACAGTCACTTGTCTGGTCCGGCCCCACTTGTGCGCTTAGCCGTTGCTCAATATGCCAACGCAGGCCTAACAGGGGTCATTCGGACGTCATGCCGCCAGATGGCCGATGCCGGC
>CACXZL010000125.1 GCA_902772085.1 uncultured Coriobacteriaceae bacterium
AGCCGGTCCTTGTGGACCAACGCGACGAGTCGGACCTCCTGCTCGTAGGACCAGGAGGCGTGCTTCGTTATCTCGTCTATGCCGTCGAGCGCCCGTCGGGAGATGCTTACCTGGCGGTCGCTACCCATCGACCTCATCACGACGACCTGGTCTTCTTCGTCGTTCTTCAGAATCTTGAAATAGAGGACCTCACAGAGCGTGAGGCCGATATCCCGCCTGCCGATCGTCAGTAGGGGCTCGAACTTCCCGCCGTCGTTGAACCGGCCGAACTCGTAGCTGCCTGCCGACATAGCTCCCAGTAGCGTGCTCTTGTCGAAGTTGATCATCGCGCCGTTTCCGTCCGTCCCCCCGTAGAGCATCCACATCGCGACGCTCTCCTCCGTCGAGCAGGACAAACAGACTCCGAAGCGCTTGTAGCTCGAGAAGTGCGGGTTGAATCGCTCTCTGTCGAACGTGTCGTTCCACGTGGACCCGTCGGTGAGGTAGATGGCCGAGCCGTCCAATATGCTCTTTATCCTGCCCCTCGTCGCGTAGTGGCGGTAGTCTCGGTGGCCCGCGCCCTTCGCCGAGAGGTAGGAAAGGATCTGCTCGTACTCGTCGAGACGCTTGGCTTCGCTTGGATGGTAGATCTGCGACTTCTCGGAGTAGCTGGTGAGTAATGAATGGAGGCTAACCTTTTGCGTCCCGTCTTCGCTGGCCATGGTAGCACCACCCCTTCTCTCTCGCTCGACAAACTCAAGCGTCTCATTCTTCTTCCACCGGCTTGTGCTGGAGGCCTTTCCATCTCACCTGGACGTTGAACGAGGACAAGGCGTCGCCCTATATCATCCAGGCCCCTCCCTTCGCCTCGCGGCGCCATGCGCCATCGCGCGTGGACACGATTCCATTCTGCCATCGTTCTTGCTGGCTTACAACAGGCAAACGAGCGACGTGTGCGAAGGCTCACACGGCTCCGGCGTATGGCTGCCTAAGGCACCGTCATGAAATCGCTTGGGCACTCCCTTGCCTGCGTGGAGTCGCAGGGAGCTGAACAAAAGACGGCTCAATCCCGAAATCTGTGGGTGAGGCGAAGGCGCGCGGCCACAGTCGGGGAAGTGGGCGGTTCACGGTTGCGCCGCGTCGCGCGCCCGCGCAATTACGGGCGGGAAGAAGGGGGTTCACGCTTGCGCCGCGTCGCGCGTCCTCGCGGCAAAAGCCCAGCTAGAGGCGTTGCGCCACCGCGCGCTTCCGCAACCGTGAACTTCGGGCGGGCGCCGGGAGCTCACGGTTGCGGAAAGGGGGCATCAAAAGTGGTAAAGTCCCAGTTGGCGCGGGCGTCGGTGCGAATCTTTATGCAACCGTGAACCCTCGTCCCAAAGGGTCGGGTTCACGGTTGCGGGAGGTGGCCCCGCCCGCGGGCCCCGAGGGCGCGCGGGCGCCCGGAACTGGCGTCGGCGGCATCGCGGCATGTCACAACGTCGCGCCAGCACCCCGCGGCAGCACCCCGCGGCGGCACGCCCCGCTGCGCCCGCACCCCGCGGTGGAAGGCCCCGGCGTGCCTGTTGCCGCCTCACGGGGGATGCCCGCCTTACGTCCTGCGCCATGGCCGGAAGCCTGCCATCTGCCCGCGGATTCTTGGGCTGAACCGAAAAAAGCCCGCCTGCGTACGTGACGCAAGCGGGCTGGAAAACGTGCGAGAAAACGCCTAAGCCTCAATGGTGAAGACGTCGGCGAGACCAGTCATGTCGAAGACCTCGGAAACCTCGTCGTTGGGGTGCAGGAGCGTCATCTTGCCCTTGCGCTGACCGGCGGTCTTCTCGGTGCTCACCAGAACGCGCAGGCCTGCCGAAGAGATGTACTCAAGCTTGGACAGGTCGATGACGAACTCGTTCGTCGTGGCGGGAAGGCCCTGAATCGTTGCCTCGAGGTCTGGGCTTGTGGCAACGGAGAGCTTGCCGTCCAAAGCGATGGTAGCCTTGTTGCCATCTTGCGTTACTGTGATTTCCATGATGACTCCCTTTTTGTGGACGATGTGAATATAAAACCACATGTGTGGATGGCATTGTACCATGTATTGCCTAAACTAACCAAGAATAAGACAGGTTTAAACGAACGTTTTTATAGTTGTTTCTTGGCTCGTGCGGTAGTTGGGCGAAATGTGGCGAAGAGCCATACGGGCGTGAGGATTGGAGGCGAGTTCGATGGAAGAATCCGAGCACCGTCGACGTCGACGTCGCGTTGAGACGCCATCGAGCCAGGCTCAAAGACTTGGCCCCCTGATCGTGGCGGTCGTGATTCTGCTCGGCATCGTGCTTGTGGGCGGCCGTATGGCGTGGACTCGCTTCGTGGATCCGGTCGTGGTGGAGAAAACGTCTGATTCGGATGCTGGAGCAAAGAGAAATGAGGACGGGAAACCTGAGGTGGAGCGCCTGGTCTCCGCCCTTACCCTTGAGCAGAAGGTCGCGCAGCTCTTCGTGGTGCGCCCTGAGTCTTTAGTGGATGTGAAGACCGTCGTGAAAGCCGGAGCAGCCATGCGCGAGGCTCTTACGAACTACCCTGTGGGGGGTCTGTACTATACCTCTGCAAACCTTATGTCCGTGACTCAGACGAAGGAGATGCTGCGCAACTCCCAAAACTACACCAAAGACGCATGTGGCCTCCCCCTCTTCACGTGTGTGATGGAGGAGGGCGGATCTATGGTGCAAGTGGGAGCCAAAGAAGACTTCGGCGTTGCCAAGGTAGAGGACATGAGCAAGATAGGCGCCAGCGACGATGCCGAGCAAGCGCGGGCGGCAGCAAGTGCCATAGGCGGCTATTTGGTCGACTTGGGTTTCAACGTGAACCTTGCGCCCGTGGCCGACCTCGTCTCCTCCAGCACGAGCGACTTGGCAAAACGCTCCTTTGGGGAAAACAAAGATACGGTGGCGTCGATGGTGTCGGCCCAGGTGGAAGGCTACACCAGGGCGGGCGTTCTCTGCGCCGTGAAGCACTTTCCCGGCATGGGAAATGCTGAAAAAGACTCGCGGGTGAAGGACTTGCTCAGCATACAGGCCACGAAAGACGAGATGATGCAGGGGCAACTCGTTCCTTTCGAGGCGGCCATTCACGAAGGCGTACCCATCGTGATGGTGGGCAACGTCTGTTGCCAGAATCTCGAGGGAAGCATCGGACATCCGGCGTCGATTGACTCCGCGGTGATGGAAGGGCTGCTGAGGGGCGAGCTGGGATATGATGGCGTCATCATGACGGACACCTTCGAATCCGACGCCATCACCAAGTCGTGCAAGGACGGCGAGCAGGGCGTGCTTGCCATCAAGGCGGGGGCAGATCTTGTGTTTCTTCCGCATGATTTCGCAAAGGCGTATCGAGGCCTGCTCGATGCCGTAAAGAAGGGCGAGATCAGCGAGGAGCGCATAGACGAGTCTCTTTATCGCATTGCCAAGGCCAAGCTGCGTTACGTTGTGCAATAACTGCTGGCCTTACCGTGAAACGTCTCCTTCATCTGGCCTTGAAAGCCGAACCTTCTCTACAATGGAAAAGTTCATGCTACGAAAGGGTTCCATGTGATTGCGCTGGCAGATAAGATATCCAAGTCTTTTGGCGGGCGCCTGCTCTATGCGGGTGCCACGCTACAGTTGAATGCGGGAGAGCGCTGGGCTCTCGTCGGGCCAAACGGTGCGGGAAAGACCACCCTGCTCAAGATCATCATGGGACTTGAGTCGACAGATGAGGGCAGCGTCTCGTTTGCAAAAGAGACGACGCTCGGCTATCTGGAGCAGGAGACGGGAACGCTCGGTGAGAAGTCCGCGCTGCAAGAGGTAGTGGACTCGGCCACGGAGATTCGCGACCTCGAGCGTCAGATAGAGCGGCTCGAGGCGGAGATCGCAGATTCCGAAGAGGGAGAAGAGCAGCAGCGGCTCTTTGAACGCTACGCTCACGCGCAGGATCGCTTCGAGCGGCTGGGTGGCTATGAGCTCAACGCGCGGGCTCGGGCTATTTTGGGCGGTCTGGGTTTTCCCGTGGCGGACTTCGACAAACCCGCCAAGGATTTCTCAGGTGGCTGGCAGATGCGCATCGCGCTTTCGAAGCTGCTCCTGCGCCACCCCGACCTCCTGCTCCTCGACGAACCGACGAACCATTTGGACTTGGAGAGCGTGCAGTGGCTCGAGCAATTCTTGGCGGGATACGATGGCGCCGTGCTGCTCGTGAGCCATGACCGTGCCTTCATGGACGCCTGTGTGAGCCATGTTGCCTCGCTGGAAAACAAGCGCCTCTACACCTACACGGGCACCTATACGAGCTATTTGCAGCAACGCGAGGACAACTTGCTGCAACTGCGCGCAAAGAGGGCTGCTCAGGAGCGCGATATAGCACACATGGAAGTGTTTATCGAGAAGTTCCGTTACAAGCCTACGAAGGCGAAGCAGGTGCAGGAACGCGTGAAGCGCGTGGAAAAGATTCGCGAGGAGCTCGTGGTCCTTCCCGAGTCGCACCAGAAGGTGCACTTCAGCTTTCCTGAGCCACCGCGCACGGGCGACAAGGTCGTCGAGCTTGCCCATGTGTCCAAGAGCTTTGGGGACAACCGCGTGTATGATGGGGCCGACCTCACGCTCTATCGCGGCGATCATGTGACGCTCGTTGGGCCAAACGGCGCAGGCAAGTCTACGCTCATGAAGCTTATGGGCGGGACGCTCAAGGCCGATGCGGGCACGATCGAGCTGGGAAAGAACGTTACGCATGCATACTACGCCCAGCATCAGCTCGAGACGCTCGATCCGGCAAACACCGTGATGGGCGAGTTGGACTCGGTGGCTCCTGGCTGGACGAGTTCGGAGGAACGCCGCCTCTTGGGGGCGTTCCTCTTCCATGGTGATGACGTGCTCAAGCGCGTATCGGTGCTCTCGGGTGGCGAACGTGCTCGCCTGGCCCTGGCAAAGATGCTCGTGGCACCCGACCCGCTGCTGCTTCTGGACGAGCCGACCAACCATCTGGACATCGACTCGGTGGACGTGCTGGAGCGGGCGCTGGTGGAGTTTCCCGGTACCATCGTGCTCATAAGTCACGACGAGCATCTGGTGCGTGCGGTGTCAAACAAAGTCGTGGACGTGCGCGATCACAAGATTACCGTCTACGATGGCGACTATGAATACTACAAGTTCAAACGTGCCGAGCTCGAAGCTGCCGATAACGGATCTGCAATCGCGCAGCAGTCCGCGACCAAGCCGGATGGCGGAGCATCGGCTGCTCAAGAGGCGCGGCCGACAGGACGCAAGGTAAAGACGCGCGAGCAGCGTAGAGCCGAGGCGGAAGCCAGACAAGCGCTCAGCAGGTCGTTGGCATCTACAAAAAAGAGGCTCGCGGAGGTGGAGGCAGCGCTCGCTCCAGCCCAAAAGCGTTATGCTGAGCTTATGGAGCTCATGGCTTCTGAGGAGCTGTACAACGATTCTGCCGCGTTTGATCGGGCGATGAGCGAGTACACTTCCTTGAGCAAGAAGATTCCCGTGCTTGAGGAAGAGTGGCTCGAACTGACGGAAAAAATGGAGGCTGGTGCGTAATGGCCAAGCATTTCAGGGAAGTGCCCGACAAGACCACGGAGGTCTTGGAAGTACCCGACAGACAAACCATACGGACTGGCTTTCCAGGCGCTGAGGACACTCAGGGCTATCTGCCTTATGGTCAAGTCGCCTCGTACCGGTCATCCTATGCGGATGCCGCACCTACGGGGGAGTATTTCATCGACGATATGCCTGCCCGCGGAGGCATCTATGCGGTGAGCAGAGGAATTCTGCTCCTCATGGCTTGGACACTGCGTTTGTTTGCCTATGGCTGCGTGTTGCTCGTCGTGCTGAACGTCTTGTCTCTTTCCGTGCTTCGCACCCAGCTTACCAGCATCACCGATGCCGTGACGTCCAATCTTCCTTGGCATACGTTCACGACGCTGTCTGTGGATACGCCCTTTGGGGGGACCTTCCGGGTTGACTTGGCTATCA